>NZ_JBSGYQ010000019.1:79411-109539 GCF_053610585.1 Streptomyces sp. NPDC054887
CGGGGATTTGGGTCGTTTCTGGTCATTGTGGTCCCCGGGGGGTGATGAGGCCGTGCTGCGGGGATGGGCCGCGGGGTGCCCGCCGACCGGTCGGCGGGCACCACGCAGGCGGATCAGCTACTGCCAGGTGACGCGGACGCGGTTCAGCGGGGTGTCGAGGACGAAGACACCGGGCTGCTCGTCCGCGGGCGCGTCGAGCGGCAGGATCTCGAAGGTGGCGTCCCGGCCGCGGTACTCGCGGTCCCAGGTACGGACGGCGTCGGCGACCTTGGCGGCCAGCTCATCGCCCCCGAGGCCGTGGCCGATGACGCCGAACTCCCAGAGCTTGTCGCCCTCGGGGGTCTTCTGCTCCGAGGGACGCCGCGCGAGGTAGGTGATGGCGCCCTTCTCGACGGCGGCCGTGGCCGAGGGGTAGGGGTCCTCGGTGAGCACCGTGCCCTTGGCGGTCTGGGGGAAGAGCATCCGGATCAGCCCGGACGGCATGACGCAGGAGACGAACAGCTCCATCCACTCCGGGGACTCCCCGGCGCGGACTGTCATCCCCGTCCACTCCTCGACGCGCGGGTGGTCAAGAACACCGGCGAGGACATCGGGGTCGAGCGCCAGTCCGGCCGGGGCCTGGAGGCGCACGGCGCCGTCCGTGCTGAGCGGCACGGCGCGGCGGTCGTCGTCGGCGATGCCCCGGCGCAGCGGCATGAAGGTGTTCATCTCCGAGCCGACCGACTGCCACCGGCCGTCGCGCTTCACGTAGATGATGGAGCGCGAGACGCTGCCCGTGAGCCGCTGCGGGGTGACGAGTCGGCCGCCTTCGGCGAGCTGGTCGAGCCAGGCGTGGGGGATGCCGTGCGCGCCGACGGTGGCGATGATCCGGTCGTACGCGGCGCCTTCGGCGTGGCCGAGGGCGCCGTCGCGCGTCAGGGCCTCGACGTTGGTGGCTCCGGCGGCTGCGAGGTGGGCTCGGGCGCCTTCGACCAGGTCGTCATCGACGTCGATGGTGGTGACGTGTCCGCTCGGGCCGACGAGGTGGCCGATCAAGGCGGCGTTGTAGCCGGTGCCGGCGCCGAGTTCGAGGATGCGCTCGTCCGGCTGGGCTTCGAGCTGGTCCAGCATGAGGGCGACGACGGCCGGCTGGGAGGCGCAGGAGATCGAGGTGCCCTCGGGGTCGTACTTCACGTTGACCGGGTTGTTGGCGTAGGCGTCGGCCAGCGGGGTGTCGGGGACGAACAGGTGCCGGGGCACGGCGCGCAGGGCGGCTTCGACCGCGGGGGTGCGGGCGTGGCCGTCGGCCTTGATCTGGTCCACCAGGGCGTGGCGGAGCTGTTCGGCGTCGGCCTCGGGGGTGGTGAGTGTGTCGGTGTTCACCGTGCTGACGCTATGAGCCGCGGAGCCCGATCCGGGTGCTGACGCGGTGTTTTCACTCGATCCCATGACTGCCTCTCGTGCGATGTGGAACAGGGTGTGCTGGTCGGCGGACGGCAGACCGGCACGGTTGGCGTGGAAGATGGTGTGGTGTGCGATGACGGCGCGCAGTCCGCGGGTCAGGTCGCCTTGGGCGGCGAGGTAGGCGAGCGTGGTGCCGACGCGCTCGAAGGCGGCGATCCAGTCGGCGTGGCCGTCCAGCGGCCCGTGCTCGCGGCACAGGCTGCGGGCCTCGGTGGTCATCAGGCTCCTCATCGCCGAGGTCAGGCGCGTGGACGCGGGCGTGCTGTTACCGGGGCGTAGTGCGGAGATCTTCGCCCATACGTCGCCTTGCTCGAACCAGTCGAGACCCGAGGCGCGCATCAGGCTGCTCATCAGCAGGATGGCGGTCTCGCGCCGCCCCAAGTGCCCCTCCTTGACGGGATAGGTGAGCAAGTGGCGGCTGTCCTCGTGGAAGAGGGCGTACGCGGCCGTCATGGCGTCCGCCCCGCCGAACGCCTCGGTCTCCGGCTCGTAGATGCCGGTCATGTGGGACTGCGCGGTGCCGTCGGCCACCCAGTCGTCCAGCAGGGCCAGCACGATCGGGGCGGGCTCGTCGGCGACGTACCGCAGGCGCCAGGGCTGCTTGTTCATGAACCACCAGCCGCTGAGCTGCCCGTCGGCCTCGGCGGCGAGCAGCGCCGGGGCGAGGCGTTCGGTGACGGCGCGCCGTCCCGTGTCCCGGTCGGGGAAGGTGATGTTGTGCTGCTGCCAGTGGTCGGGGCGCATCGAGAAGTCCTTCGGTCGGGGTCAGGCGGTGAGTAGGCAGGCGTCCCAGGCAGTGCGGGGCGGGTCCGTGCTGTCCGCGGTGAGCAGTCCCAGCGCGGTTCCGGCGGCGCCGTCGAGGAGACCGGCGCCCGCCGCGCCCTTCAGCAACAGGGCGGCGGAGTCGCCGGGGGCGGAGCCGGGCGGGACCAGCACGGTGAGAAGGGCGGGGATGGCCGCGCGGAGCTGGCTGGCGGTGGCCCGGTCGGCGTCGGCGGCGGCACGCGCCGCAATGTGGACGAGACCGGCGAAGCCGTGGCACAGGCCGCTGTCCGTGGTGGCGCGAAGCTGCGCGCGGTCGCTCAGCGCGTTCAGCAGGGCGGCCTCGGCCTCGGCCTGAAGGCCGCTGTCGCCAAGGGCGAGCGCGGCGAGCTGCTGTGCGCGGGCAAGGCCCGCAGTGCCGTAGCACCAGCTCGGCCGCCGTGGTGCCGCGGCCGCGGGCCGGCCGCTGCGCAGTTCCTCGCGGCTGATCCAGTACGGCCAAGCCGTGCCGCGCCCGGTGGGCGCCTTCCACTGCTCCAGCCAGGCAAGGATGGTGCGCATCGCCTGACGGTGGCCGGTGACGGTGGTGCCGCGGCGGGCGGCAAGCGCCAGCAGCGCGAGGACCGCGCCGACGCCGTGCGCCATGCCGTGGTTGGCGTGCCCACCGGGGAAGCGGTCGTCCGGTCGGCCGGACGGCCCGGTCGGTACCCACCAGCCCGGCAGGCGTTCGCCGTCGTAAGTGACCGGGTTGGTCAGGCGCACGCAGTAGTCGAGAACGGCCCGGGTCACCGGGCCCGCAGGGTCGCGGCGCAGCAGGTAGGCGCCGTACCCGCTCAAGCCCCGGATGGCGTCGAACTCGGCGAGTGCCGGAAGCTGCCCGGCTTCGATCCGGCAGTGCGCGGCGTCAAGGCGCCGCCGGGCGTCTGCCGTCACCTGCCGGTCCAGCACATCGAGGCCGCGCCGGTAGGAGTCCGGAAGCTGGTCGGCGGCGCACGCCACGGCATGGGCGAGCGCCGGGGCGCCGTAGAAGGGGTGGCTGTCCGGGCCGCTGGTGAAGGACTCGCGGGTCGAGGCGGCCAGCCAGTCGTGGGCTCGCTGCCAGGGGGCAAGCCCGGCCGCGGCGCGTTCGATGTGCAACAGGGCGATGCCTGTCGGGCCGTAGGCGAGGTGCTGCCGGTTGGCGTCGTCAGTGGCCGCCGTCGGCGCCTGGTCGGGGTGGGCGAGCCGGTCGGCGATGGCGGCGGCCACCGCGGCTGCTGTGTGGGTCACGGTCGCCTCCCGGCGCGGGCGGTGAAGGCCAGGGCGGCGGCGCGGGCCAGGTACAGGCAGACCTCTTCCTCGGGGAAGTCCACCGCGACATGCCGCACGAAGTGGACGTGCAGCAGGGAGGTCAGCACGCCGTCCACGGCAATGCCGTCGGCGTGCGGGCCGGACAGGTGCGGCCCGTACGCGGCGAGCGCAGCGGTGCGCTCGGCCCAGGCGTCCACGATCGCGGCGCCGCCGGGCGCTGACCGCAGGGCCGCCCAGTCACCGCGCGGGTCTGCCAGCCGCACGGCGTCGGTGAACTGCGAGCGGGGTACCGGGTTCGGCGCGGTCGGCTCGATGTGGTCGATCAGCCAGCGCGCGCCGGCGTCCGGGCTGCCGAGGAGGGCGGAGGCGATGGCGAAGAAGTGCGCGGCCACGAGCGTGCGCTGCGCGGGCCGGACGGGCTGGGCGAGCTGCGCCACCGTGGCCAGGGAGTCCGCGCGGAACACGGCCTCGGCCGCGTCCCATGCCGGTCCGGAGCCCCACCGGCCCGTCTCGCGGTAGGAGGTGGGGTAGCGCAGGTCCGCCACCAGCCCAGCGGTCCGCAGCTCGTCGGCCCAGGCGCTGACCGTGTGGGTGGTGTCGGCGAAGTCCTCCGGGTCCGGCAGTGCGATCCGCAGGCGAAGGTGCTGCTGGGGGTCGCGGAATCGGACGTACCACCAGCGAGGAGAGCCGAGGCGCCGCATCAGGTCGGGCACGTGCCGAGTCAGCAGAGCGTCTTGACGCCGCGGGTCGCCGTACAGGGCTACGAGGAGCACCGGGGAGGTGGCCGGGGTCTGGATCTGGGCTGGGGAGAGCGTGCGGGCGGTGGTCGGCGTGGGCAGCGCAGGCCAGGCCGGAGGACGGACCGCTTTGAGGGGTACCGCGATCTCGTGGGCCCGGCCCCCGCTCCAGCCGTCCGCCCCGGGCGGAGCGGCCTCCGTCAGCAGCGCCGTACCGGTGCGGTCGAGGTGTTGGCGCAGCAGGCTCCGGTGGCCGGGCTCATCGAGGTCGAGCGGCAGGCGCCGGTCGTCCTGGACGAGGTGCACGTGTTGCGCCAGGCGTCGGCGCCCCCGCCAGCCGGACAGTGCGGCGTCCCAGTCCGCACCGAGGCAGCGGCGATCGGGGAGGTCGTCGGCCTCCAGCCTCCAGCGGGCTGCTACCAGCACGATGCGGCCGTACCGCAGGCGAGGGAGGAACGGCATCGCTGCGGCGGCGCCCCAGTCGAACCTGGTGACCTGGGCGTTCTGCGCCCGGGACACCTCGGTGATCAGCCGCGCCAGGGGCGGGGTGTGCTCGGCAAGGTTCAGCGCATGCATGCCGACGGCCTCGACGCGCAGCCCGCGGTCCGGAGCCGCCAGGTACATCCGGCGCCCGTCGCACGCCACGGCCAGATCCGCCGGCGTGAGCACTGCGCCGTCGGGGGCGCGGTGCTCTTGCAGGCTGATCACCAACGGCAGCACGCGCGGGGTTCGGGTGACGTGGGCGGTGTCGGGCAGCAGCGCGGGGAAGGAAAGCTGCGCCGCCACCGTGCCCTCGTCAGCCGTGGGTAGGTCAGCCAACTCCGCTCGCAGGCACTCGCGTTGTGTGGCCGGGAGGACGCTGAGGAAGCGTCCGACGGTAACCCCAGCTCCGCGTGACACGCTGGTCAACTCCACGGTGAACCGCCCACGGCGGACTTCGGCGAGGCTGGCCGCGTGCAGCCGCACGCCCACCTCCAAGTGGGACGGTATCCGCGGCTCCTGCGGGCCTCGGTCCAGGGCGGCCACGATCTCGTCGGTCAGTACGACCTCGTCGCGGCCGTCGAGCGCCGCGGCCTGGGCGAGGCGGAGCAGCACGTCGTCCCGCGGCGACAGGCGCCGGCGGCCTTCGCCGGTCGGCCTGCCCGGGTACCCGTCCGGGTAGCCGACGCCGCTGTCTGCGACAACTTCCATAAGCGGCACCATGGTGCCGACGCCGAACCGCTCGTAGAACCGCTGGTGGTACTCGTTCCACGGCTCGGTACCGTACGGGCGGGCGCAGAGACGGGTGAGGATCGTGGCGGCGCGCTCAACCTCGCGGGCGACCAGATCGGGGAGCACCACGGTGGCGTCCAGGCACAGGTCCAGGGCGAGCGGGTGACGGCGGAGGCCCGGCACCAGATCGCGCATCCGGGTCGCTACGGCGTCCCGGCCCTCTGTGGTGCCGCACTGCTCCAGCCCGGCGTGGACGGCGCGCAGCTCCCGGACGACGGGTGCCAGGAGACGAATGTCCTCGGCACGGACCGCGTCGAGCTGGGTGACGAGGTGACCGAGCGCGTCGGTCTCGGTCGCCGGCGCGTGGAGGTTGGTGATCAGCACGCGCCGCCGCACCAGGCCCGCGAGGACCCGCTTGACGCGCTCCGGGGCCACGGCGGGGAACTCGGCCATCAGCTTCTCGGCGAGTTCCCCGATCCGGATCGGCGCGTCAGCCGCGCGGAGGATAAGCCGGACCGGCGCCGACAGCTCGACGGACGCCTCGACCGCTCGCCGCTGACCAGTCGGCCCGTCGTCCTGGTAGGGGACGACGAGACTGCCGTCGCGCTCGAAGGTGGTGTTGTTGACGACGACCGACAGGAGCGGCAGCAGCTCTCCGCTCCTTTCTAACTGCTCGATCAGCCTCCCCACCCACTCCGCACCGGCGCGGGCCACGACCACGTGGTTCTGGCCCCAGCGGGAGTGGGGCTCGGCGTCGAAGGTGGCCGTGGTGACTCCGGCGAACAGTCCGAACGGTGTGGGCCGGTGCAGCGCGCGCAGGAGGTAGCGCGCCACCGACACTCCAACGCGGCGGACCTCGCGGGTAGAAGGGGAGTTAGCACCCTCCAGGACCTCGACTTCGGCGGCGAGAACCGGGCTGGCATGGCGGAGGGCCTGTGCGATGCCCGGGTCGTACCAGATGCTGCGAATCCAGGCGAGGCGTCCAGTGGTGACCTCCTCCAACTCCTCGGCTCGGAAGGACCGGTCGTCGAAGTCCGGTAGGGGAAGCTGGGGCACCGACGGTCGAGCGGCTGCGCGCACCAGGGCGGTCGTGCCCGCCTTGAACGCTGGGGGTATAGCCACGTGACGTGTCCCTTCGTGCGTCTGGAGGGGCGGTCGGAGCCGACGCGCCGAGTAGCGCGACAGCACCGACCGCGGTTCATGACCTGATGACCGGGTTCAGACGGTCAGGGTCAGTCGGTGAAGGTGACGCAGGCACCGCAGGAGCTGCCGCACCCGTCGTCGGTCAGAACGGTCAGCCCGGCCGCGTCAGACACCTCCAGGAGGGAGACGTTCAGGTCGAACCCGTCCGACTGGCCGCCGGCCGTCGGCTCCTGGACCTGGGTGGTGCTCTTGGTGACGATTCGCGTCATAACAACTCCAGGTGATTTGTTGGTGTGTAGGACAGGTGGTGCTTGCCAGCGCACTGAGGACCGTGGCGTAGCGACGGGGCTACGCCATGGGGTCAGGTTCTGGCCGTCCCGGTCCGATGGTCGGGCCGGGAAGCTCTGGGGTGCCGCTCGACGGTCCGGTCCTTTGCCCAGGACCGTCGAGCAGCCGTCTATGCGGCGGGCACAAGATCGTCCAGGCTGACGACCTCGTAGTCCCGCAGTTCGCGTACGAGCTGAGAGGCGAGGAACCAGTCGATCTGGGGGTGGTTGTAGGGCAGTGGAGCGTCCGAGGCGGCGAGGGGCTGGATGCCGTCGGCGGTGTACTGGTACGGGGTGCCGATGACGCCGTAGAGCGGGAACCGCGTGGCCAGCAGGGCGACGTGGCCCTGGCTCCTGAGCCGGGGGCACCGCCGGGCCGCCATCCGGGCGTGCTCCAGACACACCGGCGGCTGCGCGGTCTTCACCGGCCCGGTGTGGTCGTCGCCGTCGTCGGCCGTCTCCACGAAGAGGATGCCGTCGCTGCGCTTCAGCGGGACCGTGCACACCTGGCAGCGCAGGAGCGCCATCGTGATGCGCTGGCGGAGCGGGTGCACCAGCCGCCACCTCGGGTTCCCGGTGGGCTGTCCCGCGAAGCCGAGTGACATGGAGTACCGGGCCCACAGCACGCCGCGGAGATCTCGGTCGGGCCCTGCCTCGTCCTTGTACCCGAGCCGCGGGCGCCGGTCAGGACCGATGCGTACGTTCAGGTTGAGGAGGGAGTCCGCCTCTTCGCCTTCACGGGCGGTGATGTACGGAACGACCAGGTCGGCTGCGGTGATCGTCATGCCGCGCTTCCGACCGTGAACGCGAGCGGCCGGTGGGGGGCGACGATACGGCCGTTGGGGAGGAGTTCTCCGGTGTCCTCGAAGACAAGCACTCCGTTGCACAGCAGGCTCCAGCCCTGCTCAGGGCGGTGCGCGACGGGTCGCGCGGCCTCCCTGTCGGGAGCCATGGCCGTGGGGCACGGCGGGTTGTGCGCACACATGGTGCTCGTCCTCTCGGGTGGGAAGTTGGGCCCTCTTCGGCCAGCTACGGTGCCGTGGGGGAACACGGTTCGGGCACGGCCGAAGAGGGGGACTTGTGGCACCGCCCCATGAAGGCCGCTATGGCTGCTTCGCTGTAGCCGTAGAAGCGCCCCAGGGTGGTGGCAGTGCGGTCGCCCTCGAGCGTGAGTGGTCTCTCTCCCCCCACTCGACAACGAAGCAGGGATCCGGGTGAGATGACCACTGCGCGCGCAGGTCTCTTTGATCGCGGTCATGCCGCGCCCTGCGGGTCACCTGCAAGCATGATGCAAAGCTCGAGTCCCACCTCACGGAGAGGCAGGAAATGTGTTGCCTGGTTGGTGTATCCCTCGAACGTCAAAACGGCCCTCCGATCAGGCGGACTGGTGGACGGTGACGAGCACTGCGAACACGGTGACGACGAGGAGAACCTGAGCGCTGGCCTGTCTCCAGCCCCAGCCCTTCGCATCCATCCACCGCAACGGTCGCCTTCAAGTCGGACCGGACAGCTCCTCGGGGATCACGAGGTGAATGAATGCCTGGTACCGCTCCCCCAGCTCCTTGATCACAGTGCGATACTCGTCGTCATCGGAGCTGATGTTGTGCCGGTCGAGGACGATCACGCCGTCCGCGAAGCCGCCTCGGATCAGTCGCTCGACCTCCCCCCAGCCAGGGCGCTTCCAGGGCGGCGTGTAGACGCCACAGCCGGCACCCGAGCCGGGGAGGCACGTCGTGGTCACGGGAACGGCTACGTCGTGAAACCTCGCTCCCATTGCGTAGCCACGCTGCTCAGCCTCGGTCTGGAGGGTGTTCCAGTCCTCATCCGGCCTGGCACTCCTGCTGAGCACCAAGCTGTACGCCAACACCCGGAGACGGCGATCACCGGAGCGGCGGTCGCGCCTTTCGGTCGCCTCGCGACGGAACTGCTGACGGAGCCGGACGAGCTCGCCGCTGCGCGCCGGACGCTCCAGCGGGGCGGGTTCGCGGTGCCACTCCTGGGTTCGAGCAGTGTCGGTGTCCGTTCGGTCCCGGGATCCCATCAGGCTGATCCGTGGACTGGAGACGGCGATCATGTCGCCCAGGCTTCTACGTGTCTTCATGGTCGCCTTCCCCTAGATCGCGCTCAGCCCGCGCAGGGCTCATCCGACGGTTGCGCAATGCGTTCGGTCCGACCGACCACTACGTTCGCTACTGACGTGAATCAGGTCCGTGCCAGGCGCCGTTCGGATACCGTGTGATCAGCTCGTACCGACGATGAAAGCGGTACGGAACCCCGGTGGGCAGGCCCTAGATGGAGCCTCACACGCTGGCTCCGCAGGCCCCATGGAGAGCCGCCCCTGTCGCTGACATCGACCGCGGGTGAACGAAAGTCCACGGTGGAGGAGGAAGCGTGGGGCAGCAGCCGAACGAGCTGACTCCGGACGCCGGCCCATGGCACCGCTGGGGTTACGAGCTACGCCAGTTCCGCGAGGCCCGTCTGCTGTCGCAGCAGGCTCTGGCTCGCAGGGCGTTGATCGACCGTTCACATCTCGGGCGCTTCGAGCGCGCTGAACGTCCCGTCCCGAAACATGCGGCCATCACTCTCGACGACGTCCTCGATGCCGCCGGTGCATTGGTTCGTGGCTGGGACAGCGCGGAGCGCGAGGCACCCCAGTATTGCTCTGTCCCGGTGTCCAGAGCCGGGACAGCGGCTCATGGGGCCAGTACACGGGGTCATGGGGCCAGCGCCCCGGAGACCCTGGCCATGAACGCGGTCGTGCGGGCAGGCTCGCTTGGAGACGACACGGACACGGTCGTCGTCCCCGCCCGCATCCACGGAAGGATCCTCTTCGTGCCCGTGCCCCGCCGCGTTGTTCTCGCATCAGGGATCGCCGGCCTGGCTGCGACAGCCATGCCGACCGTGACGCCGGCGGCTGCCACCGAACTCGCCGACATGGGGTCTCCCTTAGAGCACTTCGCGCAACTCCGCCGGGTCATGATCCAGACCGACAACCTCATCGGCCCCCGACACGTGTTGCCCGCCCTGCAACAACACCTCGGCTCCCTTGCCACAAGACGTCGATCCGCTCGTGGCACCGACGCCATCGAGCTTCTCGCCTTGGAGACGCGATACGAAGAGCTGGCAGGCTGGTTCGCCCAGGACATCGGCGACGAGCGCACCGCCCACGGCCACACCGCGAAAGCACTGGACGCTTCCCACATCACCGGCGACACCGATCTCACCGCGTACATCCTCGGCCGTAAGGCACAGTTGGCTGTCGACACCGGTCATCCTGCCGACGCTCTCGGCCTCGCCGCAGCCGCCCGACGCACCGCCCGACCCGGGAGTCGCCTCGAAGTCATCGCCGTTCTGCACGAGGCCCACGCGCGTGCCGTACTCGGTGAAGGCAGCGAAGCCCACAGGGCTTACGACACCGCGCTTGCTCTTCTCGGGCGCGCGGGCTCCGACGGTGTCTGGGGTTCCTGGCTCGATGCGGCGTACATCAGCACCGCCCGAGCTCGCTCCCTCGCCGCACTCGGCGAGTATGAGCAGGCCGCGGCAGGCTTTGACAGCGCCCTCGCAGTGCTCCCGTCCGCATATCGCCGGGACCGCGGTGTCTACCTAGCTCGCGCTGCACGTGCCCATGCGGGCACAGGCAATGTGACCCTCGCTGCCCGAATCGGTGGGCAGGCCGTCGGGATCGCCGCCGAGACCGGATCTGCCCGTATCTTCGGACAGCTCGGCCGGCTCGACCAGGCACTGGCCCCCGCAACCGGCGAGGACGGCGTCGCCGAGTTCCGCGCCTCACTCGACCGCATCGTTCTGCATCCCGCCTGACTCACCCGCGTACACCGTCTGGAGATACCGTGCCCCGCCCGTACGTCCTGCTGTCCGCAGCTGTATCGATCGACGGCCACCTCGACACCCGCCCGGGTGAGGACCGACTCCTGCTCTCCAACAAGCAGGACTTCGAGCGCGTCGACTCCGTACGAGCCAGTGTCGACGCGATCCTTGTCGGCGCTGGCACGCTCCGCGCCGACAACCCCCGCCTCCTCGTCAACTCGGCGGAACGCAGGGCGTCCCGACTCGCCGCCGGCGAGCCCGAGTACCCGCTGAAGGTCACCATCACAGGAACGGGCGATCTCGACCCCAGCTGGAAGTTCTGGCACCACGGCGGAGACAAGCTCGTCCTGGCCGTGGGCCACGAGGCCACCGCGAAGGCTCGCGCCAACCTCGGTGACCTGGCTACCGTTCAGAGCGTCCCCGAGGAGGCCGTATGGCCGGCCGCGCTCGACATCCTCGGTGACGAGTACGCCGTCAAGCGGCTCATGGTGGAAGGTGGTGGCACCGTTCACACACAGCTCCTCGAAGCCGCTCTTGCCGACGAACTCCAGCTCGTCATCGCCCCGCTCCTGGTCGGCCAGTTCGATGCAGTAAGGATGCTCGGCCCCGCGAGCTACCCCGGCGGCCCGGCCGCCCGCCTCCGGCTCCTGGAGACCCGCCAGATCGGTGACGTGGTACTCCTGAGGTACGCCCCCAAGGACACTTCGACGGAGGCCCGATGAGCACCACCCCTTCAGCCGGCGCCCCCGGCACCGGCCGCGAGCCCAACAGCGCAGACCGGAACTGGCTCGCCCTCGCCTGTGAGCTGGCCGCCCTCTGCCCACCTTCGGAGACCGCCTTCAGCGTGGGGGCGGTCGTCGTCGCGGCCGACGGGACCGAGCTCGCCCGCGGCTACTCCCGCGAGAGCGACCCCCACGACCATGCCGAGGAAGGGGCCCTCGCCAAGCTCCCCGCCGAGGACGCCCGGCTCGCCACCGCCACGATCTACAGCTCCCTGGAGCCCTGCGCCAGACGGGCATCCCGACCTCGCCCCTGCGCCCAGCTCATCCGCGACGTGGGCCTCCGCCGCGTCGTCACCGCATGGAGCGAACCCGATACGTTCGTCGTCGGCGCCGATGGCACCGAGACCCTCGAAGACGCCGGCGTCACAGTTCTTGCACTGCCTGAGTACGCAAACGCAGCACAAGCGCCGAACCGGCACCTCCTCTGATCCTCGGATTCAGAGAACCTCCAGGGTCTTGACTTGATCTACTTTGACGGTCATTCGAGATCGGGGTTAATTAAGCCCCTATCGTCGCCCGCGAGGGTGATCGCCGCTGCAAGCTCCCGCCGCACCAACGCGCGCTCGTCGCTCTGGTGCACCTGCGTAAGCACGACACCCCGACTCAGGTAGCCGCTGGCGTCGAGATCTCGGTCGGCACGACACACGCCTACACCACCGCGGTGATCGGCCTCCTGGCCGCGCAGGCCTCCGGCCTGCTCAAGATCCGTCCTGGCGCGTCTCCCGCAGCTTCCGAATCAGGCCCAACCGCATGACGTCAATCGCCAAGGCCGTCCTCACCCTGGAGAGGCAACGCAGGAAATGCTGAGTGATAGAGCTCCGCATCTCAGCCTGAATACTCGGCACATCAACATGCGCGCCCACCAGTCCCGGTGCCGAAGTCGGAGCTCAGGACACGTCCCGGCCGATCCAGCGGTCCCGGAACCAGGTCAGAGTCTCAGCGAGCGCGTCGCGGTTCCCGTCCTTCTCCAGCAAGGCCAACCGGAAGTTGGGACGCAGGTCCAGCTTCCCCTCCGGGATGTCGACGCCGTCCATGCCGTTGACGCGGCCGAGGAGCTCCGCGCGCAGCAGGCGGTCGGTGAAGGGCTCGCGGGTGGCGAGGTACTGGAAGACCACCTCCGCCGAACCACCGCGTCCGCCGCCGGGGTAGAGCACCAGCGGCCAGATCCCGGCGCCGGGGAGACCTGCCGCACCCAGCATCAGGACGGCGCTGGTGGTGACTTGGCCGGCCCCATAGCCGACCCAGCCGCCCAGCTCCTCCCACCGGGCGAGGAGAGTACGCACCGCGCCCACGGTCTCGGGGGTGTCGTCCGCGGCGAGCTGGCGGAAGAACCGCTCGGCCCGGGTCTCTCCCTCTGGCTCCGCTTCGTCGCGCCCCGCCGCGACCGTGCCCTCCGAGGACTGCTCCTGGTCGGGGTCGGCCAGCAGCAGTGCCAGGTCACTGCTGGTCAAGCGTTGTGCGGGGTCCGCGGCCCCGGTCTGGGTGAAGTGGATGCCGTCGGCGCTCAGTCGCGCCCGTACGTCCTCGCCCTCCGGCTGCGGGCCGGCCCAGCGGAAGCCGTCGGCGATCCGGCCCTCCGCGTTGAGGACGCGGTAGGCCTGCACGACGCCCGCAGTCTGGGCGAGGTGGTTGCCCACCGCCTGGGCGCCGGAGCCGATGTACGCGGCGAGGTCGCCGTACGAGGTCCAGGTGCCGTGCGGCAGGGCGGCGAGGACCTGGTGGACGAGCTGCCAGTCGCGGCTCCGCTCGGCCCGGCCCACGCCGCGCAGCGGGGACGGCCAGAGCGCGAGCGCCCGCTCGGCCAGCTCGTCGGCACGGGCGCCGATCTCGCGGGCGCCCCAGCGGTCGGTGGCGGCGATGCGGCGGTTCATCTCCAGGTGGCTGCTGTGCAGCAGGTCCTGCTTGCGGTCGAAGGGGTGGTTGGAGAGCTCGGAGTTCTGGGCGGTGAGGGTCAGGTTGCCCAGGGTGTGCTGGAGTCGGGCGTGCACGTCCTGTGGGGTCTCGCCCTCGGTGGCGTCCTCGGCGAGAACTTGGAGCCAGTCGTCGCCCGCAGACTGCGGCAGGACGTGCTCGATGGTGAGTTTCGCGGCGGCGAAGTCCACAGGCTCGGGGTGGTCGAAGCTCTCCTCCAGCCGCTGGAGGACCAGTTTGCGCTGCTCCGGTCGGCCGTACAGGTAGAAGGGCGCGGTCCTGAACTTCTCGCGCAGTTCGTCGTCGTCGGGCCAGTAGCGGTTGCTGGCGGAGAGGAGCTGGCGCAGGCCGTCGGCGACTGGGACGTCCAGCGGGAGCTGAGCGGGCACCGACTGGAAGATCCGGTTGAGGTTGTTCGGCGGTACACGGCACACAGTGCGGCGTACCAGGAAGCTCTCGATGTACGACAGGGCGCGGGCCGTCTCCGCCGAGTCGGTCTCTCCGCGTTCGCGACGGTCGAGCAGCAGCATCAGCGCCGGGTACGTGGCAGCGGCCTCCCAGGCGTCGAGTCGGCGAAGGTGGGCACGGACGGCCGGATCACCCTCCTCGTCGGGGCGGACCACCTTGCGGAAGTGCATGGAACGCCGGTGCAGTTCTTTCACGTACGCCTCGATGTCCGCCTCTCTGACCTCGGTCTGCTCGAAGCGGTGCTGCTGAGCCGCGTAGAGGTCCTGGCGGCGGACCCGGTCGTCGCCGTCAAGCACGAGCTGCAGCCACATGAGCTGTTCGAGCTCTTTGTTGCTCAGGCTGGCCTGGAGCGGCAGCCAGTACGTCTCGTAGACCAGTTCGCCACGGGTCGGCAGCCGCATGAAGAGGTAGTTGCGCAGCAGGTCGGCCTGGCTGAGCTTGAGGCCGGTGTTGTTGAGGGACTCGAAGATGCGGTGAACGTTGTCACCGGCCTCGGCGGTCACCGCGACCAGGGTGAGCCGGGAGGTGATCGCCTGCTCGATACGGAGGACGTCCTGAGGGTCGGCGGGGTCCTCCGCCTCGACGAGCTTGCGGCGGAAGAAGCGGTAGGCGACCGACACGTTGTCCCCCGCCGCCTGCCCTTCGTGGGTGCCGCGGATGTGCGCGGCGTAGTTCGGCCGGTCGGCCTGGGTGGGCAGGAGACGGAACCGGTCGTTCTCGTTCTTCCGCTTGTTGATCAGGTATTCCTCGTCAATCCGCTCGGCCTCGTCCGGCCGGCTCTGGGCGAGGTGGTCCCGGATGGCGGCGAGTGCGAGGGAGATCGTGGTCAGCCGCTGCTGGCCGTCGACCACCAGCCAGCGAGGGAACGTCGCCTCGTTTTGCGGGGACGGGGCAAGCACCACGGAGCCGAGGAAGTGCGCGCTCGCTTTCTCCCCGGTCTCCAGCAGGTCCACCTGATCGAGGATGTCGCTCCACAGCTGAGCCAACTGCTTCTCTGTCCAGGAGTACGTCCGCTGGTAGAGCGGCACCTGGAACTGTTGAGCCCGCCCCTGCACGAGGTCGGCGAACAGCGTCTCTTTGGCCTGCACAGTGGTACCCGCTCCCCTTGGATTCCCGCGCCCCCGCACCCGTACGCTCCGCACTGCGGTGCCTGGAGGACCGACAATAGGGCGTGCCACCGACGCTCTTCCGCAAAACGATCGAGATCGGGCAAGGAGACGTGGGAGCGCCGACGGGCAGGGCTCGGGCGTCATGGTTGCACGGTAGATCGGTCCCCGGCTCGGACGCTGGAAGGGGCGGGGGATCGTCCGTCAGCGCCCTCCCGGCTGGCCGCGGCGCCGGGCCGAGGCTGAGGGCGCTGGTGGCGGGGGCTCGGGACTATCCTTCATCAAGTCCAGCAGCCGGAATGCGCGTTCGCTGGTCTCGCCGGGTGCGTACAGCGCGGTCAGGAGCAAAACTCCGACGGCGGCCAGTCGGGCGGTGAACAGCACCGCGTCCTTGTTGGTGTCCACCGCGTGCTGGTCTGTGGTCTTCATCGGCGTTCTTCCTGTCGTTGAGCCGACACCCGGCATGCCGGGCAGTACGGGCTCAGGGTCTACGGACGTCGAGCGTGAGGGCCTCGTCGAGGCCACGATCGCTCCGTCCGGTCTACGGTTCCGCTGTAGGTCCCGAGGCCTGCGTAGGGCGCTACGTGAGACCGGTCCACGGTTCTTGCAGCGGCGGGCTGTCACCTTCCGCCAGGGCGCGGTCTGCCGTTGGGCAGATCCCTGGGGCACTACCTACGCGGCGTCGGCAAGACCGTCGTCAGCGGCCGATCCGGCTGCGCTGATGCCCACGACCTCAAGCGAGACGCCGCGTGCGGCCAGCGCCTTCGCGGTCTGAGCGAGGGTGATCTGGGAGAAACCGAAGAGGGAATCAGGGGTGAGTTCGGCTCCGGTCTTCAGGTGGATGGCGAGGACGAGGCGCTTGGGGAGGAAGTCGTAGGGCAGCGTGCGCCGGCCGTCGCTCGCGCTGTGAACGCGCTGGGCGAAGTTCGCGCGGGCGCCCGCGGAGTCGTACAGAACCTCGACGGCTACCCGTGCCTGGTTGTAGAGGTGGCTGAGGGCACCGGAGCCACGGGCCTGCTTGACGAGGACGAGCGTGTCGTCCTGGGTCAGGAAGTCACAGATCTCGATCTGGTCGCTGGGCTTCGCCGGGTTGGGGATGGTCTTGCAGTCGAGCACGACCCAGTCTTCCCAGCCGACGGTCCGGGCCGTCTTCTTGTTGTAGGGAGTCTCCGACATTCCGCGAGGCCAGGCCGGCAGGACGACAGAAGGAACCGGAGCGAACAGCCGCTGCACCTCGCTGTGGAGGGAGGCAAGGTACGCCGCCCCGAACTCATACCACTCGCCGTCCAGCAGGCAGAACACGTGGGAGCCGAGGGAGACGGTGGCCTCGATCCAGCGCAGGGTTCCGACAGTGGCAATCACGTCGTCCGGCGCGCTCCGCCTGCGGCGCTCCCGAAGGAGCTTGACGGTGCCGGACTTGAGGGCTTCGAGGCGGCTCCCGGAGGGGAGATACCGGACGCGGCCGAGCACGTAGCCGAGGTCGAACGCGTCCGACTCGAAGCTCCCGTCGCTGTTGATCCGCGTGCGGTAGGTGGCGGCCTCCGCGTCGTTGCGCAGGTGGTCGAAGGGCACGGTCTCGGCGATACGGCCGTCGGCGGGCAGGCCGAGCTGGTCGTCCAGCGCCCGCTCGAGCTCGGTGAGGACGGTCACGTCCCTGACCGGGATGATGTGCTCGACGAACTCGAGGTCCTGATGCGGCAGGCGTTCGGTGCAGGCGCGGGCGATCTGGCGGATGTCGGAGACCAGGTCCGCTGGCTCAACTCCGAGGGGCAGGCGCAGTCCGCAGCCGCCCAGCACGGTGAATCCTCCGGCCCTGCCCTTGAGGGTCCGCGTGAGCGGAGCGTCGTTGAGGTAGCCGCCGAGACTGCGCACGATCCGGGTGTGATCGCTGAGGCCGAGCGCGGGCACGGGAGCACCGTTGGGAACAAGGGAGATGTCCGTGCGAGCCTGACCGATAATTCCGGAGACGGCACCGCGGACGAGGGTCGGGTCGATCTCCCGGATCGCGAAGGACAGGCCGAACCGCTTGTCCTTGAGCTGCTCGGGGATGAGCCGGTACCCCTGGTCACAGCCGATGGCGTACACCTGGCCGTCGACGGCGAGCAGCAGCAGGGCAGCGGTGCGACGTACAGCCTCGGTGACGGGGATGCCGGTGGTGCGGGCCATCTGCTCGCACCAGCCGGCCTCATCCTGCTCCATGCCGCAGGTGAGGTAGACCGCCGGCACTCCGAGGCCGTCCGGCGTGTGCAGTTCCGCGCCGAGTGCGCTCAGGTAGTCGTGATCAAGGGCGTCGTACATGGCTTCCCTGGTGGGGGCCACGCCGTGAAGCCGGTAAAGGGTGCGCGAGACGGTGGTGGGTGCCATGAGGGGCCTCCGGAGTGTTGAGGGCGCGTGAAACGCAGGCGGTGGACAAGAGATCGGGCCTTACGAGGAGAACGCGGTGGAAGGAGACGGCCGGGGGGGTGGGTTTAGGCCGCGGTGACGGTCGGGGCGTGGGGCAGCTTCTTGACGGCGTCGTCGATGGCGCGCCAGGCGGTGCGCTCGGCGATGCGGCCGGTCGCCCGGCGCAGGGCGAGGTTGGCGAGGGCGTCGGCGGTCTCGTTGAGTTCGTGGCCTATGTGGCCCTTGAGCCAGCGGACGTCGACGCGTCCGGCGTGCGGGAGGAGCCGTTCGAGAAGGTTGCGGCTTTCGGGGAAGAGCAGGGCCCGGTGTGCGGGGTCGGGCGATCCCTCGGCGAGGGCCGTGTGGAGGCACGTGACGGCCTGCTTGCTGTCGCACAGGACAACGACCTGCGCGTCGTCGTCCGCGCGCAGGGCCGAAAGCGCCGCTTCACAGATGCCAATGATCTCGGCTTCGCCGCTGCTGGCGGCCATGGAGATGCCGAGGCCGGTGGTGCCGTCCTCGGCGGCCCAGCCGTATCCGCACACGGCGGAGTCGTCTCCGAGAGCGGCGTCGGCGACCACGACGCGGACACCGGGCGGCAGGTCGGTGAGGAGCGCGTACCGGTCATCGGCTTCGGGAAGGGGCGAAGCCGTGTCCGGGTCCTCCCCCACAGGCGGAACGTTCTCCTGCCCTGCCTCCTTCGGCGGGTCCGCCAAAACCAGCGTGCCGGCGAGTGCGGTGTGGCATCGCGGGCAGTTCGCGGGGCGGTCCGCGCATCCAACCTGATGGGCTTGGACCGCCTCCTGTACCGCCGAGATCACCTCGGGCCGGAGGTCGGCCATCAGCGCGTACGCCGTGACGTGCGCTGCGGTGATCCTGGCGCCGAGGTCACCGATCGACGCCAGGCGCCGAATCCGGCAGGAGAGCCGGAAGGCCAGGTACTTGGCCTCTCGTGCTCGGCAGGCCAGCACGGCCAGATCCGCGTACGCGTCCTCCAGGGCGTCGAGTGTCCCGTGGCGCGCGTGGGGCGGGCGGGCGAGGGCGCGAAGCTCCGCCTGCGCGATCGCGTAGCGGCCCCAGGCGAGGGCCGCGGAGGCGAGCCGGTGCCATCGTTCGACGACCGCGTCGTGAGCGAGCCTGCCGTCCTCCTCCTCCCGCGCGTCCCGCAGCAGGGCGGCAACGAAGACCGCGTCGTCGCACTCGACCAGCTCTCGTACCGGGGCCGGGACTTCGCCGGTCAGGGCACCGTGCTCGCGGGCCCACGCGCCAGCAGTGCCAGTGGGCACGCTGAGGACCGATTCGGGTAGCCCGAGGTCGGCGCAGGCGGTCCGCAGGCAGTCCTGGTAGGCGGACGGCAGTACCGTTCGGGTGACGCGGACGTTCAGCCGCTCCGGGGGGCGACTCAGCGCGGCGTGTGCTTGCCCACGCACCCGGCCGCAGGCGGCTTCGGCTTCGCCGCGGGCTGCGGCCAGCCTGCGGGCTTCCCTCCGCAGCGGCCTCAGACGATCGGACGGGCCGGGTCCGAGTTCCGCCCGGCGCACCGCGCCGCGGGCCCGGATGTACGCGTGGGTGAGCGCGACGGCGATCGGCTCGGCGAAACCGGGGTCGGCCAGCGTTTCCAGTGTCGCCGCGTCCGCCGTGCCGTTCATGCGCCGCAGCACTGCCTCTTGGAGAGCCGTGAAGTCGTCGGCCAGGTGCTGCGCGAGGCTCTTGTTTCGGACCATGGCACACATTCCTTTCAGGTCGGGCGATCAGGGGGATGCGGGAAACAGGCGGAAGGACGAGGCTCGAATCGAGAGCGGAGAGCGGGGCCGGCAGGCGGAGGCCGGGTGTGCGAAGTCGGGCACCCGGCCAGCTGCGGTTGTAGAAAGCGGAATTAAATCGTCCGAATTTGTCGCGCACTGCTCGCCGGAAGCGAGCGCCGTCGACGGCGGCGGTGACGGGGACTACGAAAGGGCGTGCAGCGTCATCCGACGCGCGTCCACTCCTGGCACATCTTGGTCTGGAAGTACTCGCCCTTGTTGAGCGTCACCCGTCCGGGGCCGCTCAGGTTGTTGTTGGCGATGATCGCCTCGAACTCGCCGCTGGCATCCTTGAGGCGGGCCCAGTAGCAACCGAAGTCGCCGGAGGGGCCGGCGCTCTTGTACGTCCCGGCCTTGACGTCCTCGCCGACCAGGTACTCGCCTTCGCCGCTGACGCTGGTCGCGGGGCCGGCCTCCTCGGTCTCCTCCGGCTCCGCGGTGACGGTCTCCACGACGGTCTCGGTGACCGCCGGAGCGGCTTCCGCCTCTGCCGTCTCGGTCACCGTCACGGCGGGCGCCGGCGAGGCGCCGGTGGAGCCGGGAGCAGCCTTCGCTCCCGATTCGCCCTGCCCGCCTATCCCGGCCCCGATCAGGAGCGAAACGAGGGCTGTCGCTCCGTATGTGAGCCACGCCTTGCGACGGCTCGCCTTCTTCGGCGCGCCCGGCACGTCCATGAAACCGGGGGCCTGGGTCGGGCTGGGCTGCTGAGGGAGCGGGGGAAAGGTCATGTCGGTCTCCAGGTCTGCCAGTTCGGTGCCGGACTCGAATGAGGCCGGTGTCCCGATCGATGTCGTCGTGCTGACAGGGACCAAAGTGGCAGAACTCAAGGCACATGATGCCTTGGAAAGTCGATAACCCGGGTTATCAGACCTCTAAAGGTGAATGAGTGATTCGGCAAGTACTGTGTGCAGAGTTCTGAGGTACCGCATCCGCGAAGGGTGTCGGGAGCGTCCATGAGGAGGGAGCGGAGCGAAATGACCGGTGCGCATGGAGCGGCTGCTCCCATCCTGCCGGAGGTTATGTCCGGGCGGATCAGTTACGCGGAAATCGGAACACTCGCGCAGGTCAAGCGGCCCGTCGTCACCACCTGGGCCCGCCGGCACGCCGACTTCCCGCAGCCCGTAGGTAACGAGGGCGGCAGTCCGGTCTTCGACGGTCGTGCTGTCGTCGAATGGCTCCTGACCACCGGCCGGGGCAACACCGACGCTCGCCAGCTCCGGGCCGAACTGGCTCTGCACACCCTGTCCTCCTGGTGCCGGCGAATGCCCGCCAGGACGATGCTCGACGGAGTGACGGCGCTGATCCACCTGCGGCACGAACTGGACGAGCCCCTGGCCGATCTCGGCTGGGACGCGCTCCTGCAACGGGCCGACGAGATCGACTTCGAGGACACGTACATCCGCCGGGAGGTATTCGCGCTCACCCCCGACGAGGCGGCCGGGCCAGCTCTCGCAGGCCTCGCCGACGAGCTCATCGAAGCGGCCTACTCCCCCGCCGAGGCCGTCGAGTGGGTCGTGGAGGCCCGCCGCCGGCTGGGCTGCCACGACCTCGCCATGGACGAGCCCGCATCCGCCGTCACCACGACTCTGGCCCGTCTCTCCGGCATCGCCGCTCTGGACGAGGACGCGGAGGACTTCATCGTCGCCGTTCCCTACGCGAACAGCGGCGACCTCCTGGTAGCCCTGCACGCGCAGACCGACCCCGAGGTTCGCCCCTTCTTCCTGGCCGCCGAACCCACCCAGGACTTCGCCCGTCTCGCGCGGCGCCGCATGCTCGTCCGCGGCGTCCAGGAGTACGAGCTGGACATGGCCGACGGTCAGCACCTGGCGACCGACGACTGGGGGTACCCCCGCGTCATCGTCTGCGTCCTTCCCTACGGGGCGGCCGAGGCACGGAGCCCGCTCGCCGTTCTCCAGCAGGTCCAGGACCTCACCGATCTGCTGACCGACCACTGCACGGCCGTCGTCCTCGGCCCTTCCGACGCTCTCGTCCACGCGCTCCCCCCGCGGGAGGAGGCCGACCGCCTGCGGCGCTCCTTCCTCACCGAGGGCCTCCTCAAGGCTGCCGTCAACCTCCCCGAGGGCGCTGTCCCATACCGTCCCGCCTACCGCACAGCAATCTGGGTCCTATGCCGTACGCCGAAGGACAAGCGGCGCGGTCAGATCCTGCTCGCCGACCTCTCCTCGAAGCCGCTCACGGCGCCCTCCCTGGACGCCCTGGTCGAGGACCTCGACATCTTCCGCACCGCTGGTTGGAGAGCCGACGGACGCCACGAGCCCCGCAACGGCGAGATCCTCGCCGCGACCGGACTCCGTGACCGGCCCGGCACCGCCTTCGCCCCCCAGCACCGCACAGCCGCCCGTCGCTATACGCGCGCGGTCGTGGAGCGTCCGGCCCGTATCTCGGACCTGGAACTGCGTCTGGCCCAGCTCGCCGACAAGACGCGCCTCGAACTCTCCCTCACGGCCGAGCTCAAGGCGCACGCCGTCCTGCGTCCCGAGGAGCGTCCCTTCCGGCGCACGAGTGTGTCGGTCCTCGTCAAGCAGCGTCGTCTGCGTCGGTTGCCCGGTCACCGCATCGCCCCCGAGCATCTGACCGTCGACGGCCACTACGCCGTGCTGACCCCCGACGAGATCACCGGCTTCGGCGCCGGAAGAGCCCGCCGGATCGATCGCGGGGTGCTCCTCACCGCCTACGAGCACGCCGAGTTCACCCAGCCCGGCGACGTGGTGGTTACAGCCACCCCGTCGTTCGGCGCGTGTGTGGACGAAGAGGGCCTGTCGGTGGTCGGCTTCCCGGCGCGCGTGCTGCGGGTACGGCCCGACGCCGAGCGCCCCGTACGGCCGCGCGTGCTCGCAGCGCTGCTCCGGGCCGCCGCGGCGGAGTACGCGCGGGTCGGTGGCGCGGTCCGGGCGGCCCGCCGCATCGAGGACCTCCCCATCCCCGACCTGGACCAGGAGGAAGCCGACCGGTACGAGGCCCTCCTCGCCGAGATCGGCCGACGCACCGCCCTGCTCCGGCAGCAGACCGCGGCTCTGGACGACCTGGCCGCGCTGACCGCCGCCGGCCTCACCGACGGCACCCTCACGCTCATCGAACCGCACGCATCCTTCCGTTCCTGACCTCTTTTAAGGAGACCCGAGACCCCATGCCCCCCCGGCAGAAGAAGCCCGTCGACCAGGTGGAACTGTTCACCGCCTCGACCGCGAAAGAGATCCAGGCCATCCTCTGGAAGGCCGCCGACAAGCTGCGCGGCTCCATGGACGCCGCCCAGTACAAGGAGTTCGTCCTCGGTCTGATCTTCCTCAAGTACATCTCCGACGCCTTCGACGAGCGCCGCGAGCAGCTCGCCAAGGAGCTCGCCGACGACGGGATCTCCGAGGACCGCCTAGCGGAGTTCCTGGAGGACCAAGACGAGTACACCGGCCACAACGTCTTCTGGGTCCCCGAGACCGCCCGCTGGTCCTGGATCGCTGCCAACGCCAAGAGCAAGGGCGTCGGCCTCCTCCTCGACGAGGCCATGGACGTCATCATGCGGGCGAACCCCTCACTGACCGCCGTCCTCCCGAAGATCTTCAACCGGGACAACGTCGACCAGAAGCGGCTGGCCGAGCTCGTCGACCTCATCAGCGACGCCCGCTTCGGCGGCGGCAGCGACGACAAGCCGGCCCAGGACGTGCTCGGCGAGGTCTACGAGTACTTCCTCGGCAACTTCGCCCGCGCGGAGGGCAAGCGCGGCGGTGAGTTCTACACGCCGAGCAGCGTGGTCCGTCTCATCGTCGAGATCCTGGAACCGTACGAGGGCCGGGTGTACGACCCTGCCTGCGGCTCCGGCGGCATGTTCGTCCAGGCCGGCAAATTCATCGAGGCGCACCGCGGTCGCGGCCACAAGTCCGACATCGCGGTCTACGGCCAGGAGCTCAACGAGCGCACCTGGCGCCTGGCCAAGATGAACCTCGCCATCCACGGCATCGACGGGGACCTCTCCACCCGCTGGGGCGACACCTTCGACCAGGACCGGCACCCGGACCTCAAAGCCGACTTCGTCATGGCCAACCCCCCGTTCAACATCAAGGACTGGTCGAGGAACGAGAACGACCCGCGCTGGAAGTACGGGGTCCCGCCGAGGGCCAACGCGAACTACGCGTGGCTTCAGCACATCCTGAGCAAGCTTGGCGAGCGAGGCACAGGCGGCGTCGTCCTCGCGAACGGCTCGATGAGCAGCCAGCAGAGCGGCGAGGGGGAGATCCGGCGCGCGATGGTCGACGCCGACCAGGTGGCGTGCATGGTGGCCCTGCCGTCGCAGCTGTTCCGCACGACTCAGATCCCGGCCTGCCTGTGGTTCCTGGCCAAGGACAAGGGCCCGCAGGGCGCGAAGCGTCTGACCGACCGCCGCGGGGAGATCCTCTTCATCGACGCGCGCGGCATGGGCGAGATGGTCGACCGGACGGAGCGCGACTTGCCGGCCGTCGACCTCGCGAAGATCGCGGACGCGTACCACGCCTGGCGCGGGACGAAGTCAGCGCGCGAGCTGGGCGTGGCGTACGCCGACGAGCCGGGGTTCTGCGCCTCGGCGGACCTTGCGACGGTCCGTGAGCACGGGTACGTGCTGACGCCGGGGCGGTACGTGGGCGCGGTCGACGTGGAGGAAGAAGGTGCGGAAGCGGTCGGGAAGAGGATCGCGAAGCTGACGGGGGAGTTGTACGGACTCTTCGACAGGTCGGATGAGCTGGCGAAGACGGTGCGCGAACAGTTGGGGAGCGTTGATGCTTGAGCTAATTCTGGGAGATTGCCTCGAACTCCTTATCGACAATCGAGGAAAGAATCCTCCGTTCACGCCTGCCGGGATCCCATCCATCTCCGCAAAAGCTATCAAGCGTGGGAGGATCGACCTCAATGAGGCGAGATTTATTTCTCCTGATACGTACTCGTCATGGATGCCACAAGAGTTGCGCAAGAATGATGTAATCCTCACCTCGGAAGCCCCCTTGGGCGAGTGCGCCCTCGTGCCCAATAATGAGCCCCTTGCGATCGCGCAGCGACTCTACGGCCTTCGCGGCAAGTGCGGTGTATTGGACAGTCGATATCTCTACTACGCTTTCCAATCCGCTACAGTCAAAGCGGACATCCAAAATCGTTCAAGTGGTACCACCGTGTCCGGAATCCGACAGCCAGAACTGCTGAAAGTGCGGATTCCCGATCCGGGTTTTCTTCAGCAGCAGGCCATCGCCGCACTTCTCGGGGCACTAGACGACAAGATCGCCGTTAACGAGCGCATCGCCGCCACGGCCGAAGAGCTAATGTTGACCATTGCGTCCACTGTGCGCTGGGATCAGCGAATTCAGCTGGGGGAAGTCTGCTTTTTGCGAAAAGAGCAGTGCTCACCGCAGGAACTTGGTGTGGATATTGTCGATCACTACAGCCTCCCGGCATTCGATGCCAAAAAAGTGGCAGACCGCGTCTCCCCCGCGAGTATCAAGAGCAACAAATTTGTGATCCGAGGGGATTCCGTGCTTCTCTCGAAACTGAATCCAGAAATTCCGCGCGTCTGGGATGCGCAACCTGATCAGGAAATTCCCGCGCTCGCGTCAACTGAATTCCTGGTACTCGCGCCCAGATCAGGATTGTCGACCCATCAGCTTTGGGCTGTTGTGGCGCAACAAGATTTCCGCTTCGTACTAGCATCGCGCGTTACCGGAACTTCGAAGAGCCATCAGCGGGTTCGCCCTGCTGAGGCACTCGCAACCGAGGTTGTTGACCCGCGTCAGTTTGGCGAAGAGGGACAGCAGATCGACAGTTTGGCAGAGAAGACCGCACTGGTGCGCAAGGAGAACCGCACCCTCGCCGCCCTCCGCGACAACCTCCTCCCGCAGCTCATGTCGGGCCGCCTTCGCGTCAGAGACGCCGAGAAGATTGTCGAGGATCTCGCATGACGCCCCACGGTGGAAACGAGCACGGCACGGACAACTACCGCCCCCTGGAGATCGACTGGGAGCTCCTCGCACTCGAAGAACTGCTGGAGCTCGACTGGCCGAAGGCCGAGGGCAACGAGCTCGCGCCCGGTTCCGGTCACCGCGCGTCCTGGGACGACCTGATCCTGTACTCCGATCTCCGCGAGGCGATCGAACGGCTGAATCCCGCCCTCTCCCCCGACGCCGTGCGCGACGCCGTCGCGACCGCCGCGACGCCGGCCTCCCAGGACGCGTACGAGGAGAACCGGACCGCGCACGGCTTCCTGACCGGCGGCATTCGCTCCGTCACGTACGTCGACGCCCTCGGAGCCGAGCACAACCCGACGATCCGTATCGTCGACCTCGACGACGCGGACGCCAACACCTACCGCGCTGTCCGCCAGGTCACCGTCATCGACGGCGAGCGGAACCGTCGCTTCGACCTTGTCCTCTACGTCAACGGCCTGCCGCTCGCCGTCATCGAGCTGAAGCGGGCCGGCGACGAGGACGCCACCCTCGAGACCGCGCACGCGCAGATCAGCCGGTATGCCGAGGAGTTCCCGACCGCGTTCCGGTACAACGCGGTGGTCCTCCTCTCCGACGGAATAACCGCCAAGTACGGCACCCCCTTCACGCCATACGAGCACTTCGCCCCGTGGAACACCGACGAGTTCGGGGCCCGCGTGGAGACGCTGGAGAGCGACGGTCTGGCCGAGACGGGTCAGTCTCTTGCGCTGCACGGGCTCTTCGCGCAGCCCCGGTTCCTCTCGCTCGTGAAGTCCTTCATCAACTTCGTGCCCGCCAAGCGCATGAAGCGGATCGCCAAGCCTCACCAGTACTTCGCGGTCACCCGCGCCGCCGACGCCGTCCGCGACGCCGCGGCCAGCGACGGCAGGGCGGGCGTGGTCTGGCACACCCAGGGCTCGGGGAAATCCGAGGAGATGGTGCTGACGACGAATCTCGTCAGCCGGGATCCCCTCCTGCACAACCCCACCGTCGTGGTCATCACCGACCGGAACGACCTCGACGACCAGCTGTACTCCACCTTCCTGGAGAGCGAGGTCCTGCCCGAGGCTCCTCGGCAGATCGCCACCCGGGCCGAGCTGCGCGAGGAACTCGCCGCCAAGCGCACCGGCGGCATCCTCTTCACCACGCTCCAGAAGTTCGGCAGGACCAAGCAGGAGAAAGAGTCGGGAACGGACCACCCGCTCCTCTCCGACCGGCGAAACATCGTCGTCGTCGTCGACGAGGCCCATCGCAGCCACTACGACAACCTCGACGGTTACGCCCGTCACCTGCGCGACGCGCTCCCGCACGCCACGCTCCTCGCCTTCACCGGCACCCCGATCTCCGAGGCCGACCGCGACACCCGCGATGTCTTCGGCGACTACATCGATGTGTACGACCTCAAGCGGGCCGCCGACGACGGCGCGACCGTGAAGGTCTACCACGAGAGCCGCGTTGTCCAGCTCGTCCTCGACCGGGACGTCGATCCCACCACCATCGACGCCGAGGCCGACCGCATCACCGACGGCCTGGACGACACCGAGCGCCAGCGCGTCGAGCAGCTCGTCGCCACGATGAACGCGATGTACGGCGCGCCGGCCCGTATCCGCGATCTGACGGCCGACCTGGTCGAGCACTGGGAGGCCCGCCGCGAGCGCATGAAGGCGTTCGTCGGGGTGTCCGAGGAGCCCGGCGGCGCGGCCGGCAAGGCGATGATCGTCTGTGCCACCCGTGACATCTGCGTCAGCGTGTACGACGCCCTGCGCGAGCTGCGTCCCGAGTGGCACAGCGATGAGGTCGACAAGGGCTCCATGAAGATCGTCTTCTCCTCGGACTCCCGCAAGGATCCCGAACGCCTGCGCACGCACGCCCTGCGCGGATCCCAGCGCAAGGCCGTCATCAACCGGGCCAAGGACCCTGACGACGCGCTGGAACTCCTCATCGTC
The DNA here is from genome assembly GCF_053610585.1 of Streptomyces sp. NPDC054887. NCBI lineage: Bacteria > Bacillati > Actinomycetota > Actinomycetes > Kitasatosporales > Streptomycetaceae > Streptomyces > Streptomyces sp. NPDC054887. The sequence continues at coordinate 106,504 of NZ_JBSGYQ010000019.1, forward strand.
AACAACATGCTCCTGACCGGCTTCGACGCCCCGCCGATCCACACCATGTATCTGGACCGTCCGCTCAAGGGCGCCAACCTGATGCAGGCCCTGGCCCGGGTCAACCGGCGCTTCCGCTCGAAGCAGGACGGCCTCCTCGTCGGCTACGCCCCGCTCACCGAGAACCTCCAGCGGGCGATCGCCGAGTACTCCGAGCCCGACCAGGAAGACCGGACACTCGGTCAGGACATCGACCGGGCGCTGGACGAGCTGCGCAACGAGTACGAGATTCTCGACGGCATCCTGCACGGCTGGGACTGGCGTGGCCGTCTCGCCAAGCCCTCCCAGCGGGCGTTCATCGAAGCGGCCCTCAGCACCGCGAACCACCTCCGCGACCCGCGCACACCAGGCAACAACCCGGAGACGCTCGACAACCCCAACGAGACCCTGAGCCGCCGCTTCCGCGAGCACGCCCACCGCCTGGAGCGCTTCTTCGCGCTCGCCGGCTCCTCCGCCGACATCGGCTCCCGGTTCCCGGACCAGCCGCAGTGGAAGCGCGACATCCAGTTCCTCGTCGAGGTCCGCGCCTACATGGCCAAGCTCGACGCCATGGACCGCGAGGCGCGCGGCCTGCCGGTGGCCCGCGACGTCGCCCTGTATCTCGCCCAGCTGACCTCGGCGGTCGTCGAGACCGGCGGAGTGACCGACCTCTTCGCCGAGGCCGGCCTGGAGACGGCCGACCTGACCCACCTCAACGACGCCCTCGTCGTCCAACTCCAGAAGAGCGACACGCCTCACCTGGCCGCCGAAGCGCTGCGTCGCCTCGTCGAGCAGAAGATGCGCGAGGTCACCCGGCACAACATCGTCCGGCAGACCGCGTTCTCCGACCGCCTCCAGGACCTCATGGTCAAGTACATGCGGCAGCAGCTCACCAGCGCGGAGATCATCGCCAAGCTGGTGGAGATGGCCAAGGAAATCGCGAACGACGCGAAGCGCGGCGACCAGTTCGACCCCCGCCTGAGCAACGATGAACTCGCTTTCTACGACGCCGTCGCCGACCTCGGCTCCGCGCGCGAGCTGATGGGCGACGAGATCCTCTCCGGTATCGCCCGCGATCTCGTCGTGCAGATCCGCAAGAACCTCAAGCCCGACTGGATTGCCCGCGAGCCCGTCCGCGCCAAGCTCCGCAGCACCATCAAGCGCCTCCTGGCCAGGCACGGCTACCCGCCGGCCCAGGCCCCCGCGGCTATCGACCTCGTCCTGAAGCAGATGGAGCACTTCGCCAACGAGTGGGCTGCCGACGGAAACGCCGGCGCCTGACCTCCTGGCCGACGCGCCCGTCCATCGTTGAGGCCGCCGACGGGACCGGGTGGTACGGACTTCCCGACGCCGTACCACCCGTGCTCTCGCGACGACCGCCCTGATCTCCACGAACCGCACGAGCTGCCGCCGGAGGAACGCAGATGCCCCAGATCGACACCCGACTCATACAGACCGCGGTCATGGGCGGCAAGGACGGCGATCGCCCCGTGATCCTCCCTGAGGAGGCACACAACCTCGACGAGTTCCGCCGTCAGTACGGCCAGACGAACTTCTGGTGCGGCACGCTCCTGGGTGGCTGCGGCGAGAAGCTGATGACCAAGAGGTACGAGACCAAGGTCTGCCACTTCGCCCACCACCCGGACCGGTACGGCACCAGCGCCGAGTGCCACAGGACCTCCGAGGGCGCCGACGGCGCCGACCACCTGTTCATCAAGCAGCACGTGAAGGACTGGCTCACCGGACAGGGCCACGCCGCCGAAGCGTCTCTCCGCACCCTCGGTACGGGACCTGGCGACGCCGTCGATTTCTGGCTGCGGGCCACGGAGCAACACCTGCGCTTCGAACTCCGGCCCGAGGACTACCGGAGCTGGCGCAAGGCCGCTGAGAGCCTGGGTGCCCGCGAAGGACATGTGGAGTGGGTCTTCGGACCGGAGAACACGATCACCCGCGACATGGTCGCGCGCCAGGGATACGCGCTGCGGGTTCGGTGTGAGACAGAGGGCACCGACCGGCGGGTTCTCATCGGAACCATCACCGCGGACCGGCCGGTCGTGTGGGAACCTCTCGCCACGTGCCGGATGACCAGGGACGGCATGGTGACCCCGGCCTTGGAGAATCTGCGTTCCGCCGGAAAGATACGCGTCGGTGGTATGCGCAACGCCCCGCTCCCCGCGAGTCTCCCCATGACCGGAGCTCAAATCGTTTTCGCTGTCGACGGCGAGGCAGCGGAACCGACGGATTCACCGTTCGAGGAGAAGGGCCGCCGTCTCTACGTCGGCTACTTGAAGCCCACCGCCAAACGGATTATCCGAGGGCTGCTCTCACTCCCCGCCGACACGCCGCCGCCCTCCGACGACTTCGTCTACCAGCTCTCCGGTGCCGTGCGCCTCCTGCTCACCGACCCCATCGGAACCGCGCAGGCCTACTGGGCGGTCCGGGCCGACGTGGTAACGCAGCTGAACGGCCTGGACGCGGAGCGCACCGGATTGTGGCGCCCGAGCGTCGCGCTCGACGCGCCCGTCTCTGCACCAGCCCCCGCGCAGCGGCAAGCCAGCGAGAGGAGGCCCCCTGCCGTCTCCGCACCGCAAGTAAGAGGTGTACGTAGTCGGCAGGCGACGGCTCTCCGTAAGGGGTTAGTCATGGTCGCACGCAGGGGCGGTACGACCACGTGGCAACAACTCGCCCAACGGATCGACCCTGGGCTGCGTCATCTCTCTGACAACTCACTGCGCAATCTGCTCGTAGAAGCAGATCACTGTCGGCGACGCTTGAATTGTGAGCCGCATCCGACGGGTGAAAAGTGACCCCCACTGCGTCAGTTGATGTTGTTCATTCCCCCGTGTTGGCGGCGGGAACCCGTCCGAGGTCGCGGCCGCGCATGCGATAGCTGTCGCCCTTCAGCGAGATCACCTCGGCGTGGTGGACGAGGCGGTCGATCATCGCGGCGGCGACGGTGTCGTCGCCGAAGACCTCGCCCCAGCGTCCGAAGGGCTTGTTGCTGGTCACGATCACCGA
>NZ_JBSGYQ010000020.1:0-103687 GCF_053610585.1 Streptomyces sp. NPDC054887
CGGCGGCCGCGTCCGTTGTGTATACGCGACTGGTTGGGCGTAGGGGGGGTGGGGTCCGGGGGCGGGGCCCAGGGCCGGCCGACCGGCCGGCACGGGCTCCGTCCGCACGATCACGGCCGGCGCCGTCCGGCGACGGCGCAGCAGGAAACCCGCTCCGATCGCACCGGCGATGATCAGGCCGCCGGACACCAGTGCGCCCCGCGCCCCCGCCAGCTCCATCAGCAGGCCGAGCGCCGGCGGGCCCGCGAGACCCCACGACGTCTTGACGGTGCCCCACACACCGAGCACCCGCCCCCGCAGATGAGCCGGCGGATCGGTCTGGAGGACGGTCGTCCCCGCCGTGTCGGAGACCGACTCGACGACGGCCATCGGCAGGACGAGCACCAGCAGCACGGCGAGCGACGGGGAGAACCCCGCCACCGCCTGGAGCAGGGCCCCGCCGGCCGCCAGCGTGCCCACGAGCCGCACGGACGGCTTGCGCAGCCGGGCCCCGAGCACCGCGCCCACGATGCCGCCGACCGCGAGCACGGTGGAGACGGTGCCGAAGGCCCCCGCGCCGCCCGCGAGCGGCCCGGTCACGAGCACGGCCAGGGTGAGCGAGTAGTTGCGCCCGAAGACCGCGCTGATGCCCGTGATGCCCGCGAGGGCCACCAGCCGGGGCCGCCGCAGGAAGAACACGACGCCCTGGCGCACGGTCATGTCCTGGTCGGCCCCGTCCGGCCCTGCCTCCGGGACCCGCTTCCCGGCCGCCGGGGCGGTCGCGGCGGCCCGTACGGCCTTGTGGACGGGACGCAGGAACGGGATGACGGCGGCCACGAACAGGAACGAGAGGCCGTTGGCCGCGTACGCGGCGGCCGTGCCGAGGAAGGCGACGGTGACACCGGCCAGCGCGGCGCCGGTGAGGCGCCCCGCGTTGTGGACGAGCGAACCCACGCCGATGGCCGACGGGACGTCCTCCGTACGCACGAGATCGTTGCCCAGGAGCGAGCAGGCCGGCCCGTCGACCGTGGCGATGAGGCCCGTCACCGCGGCCAGCGTCATCAGGACCGCCAGGTTGAGCTGGTCCGTCGCCACCAGGACCGCCGTCAGGAACGCCACGGCGCCCAGCAGCCCCTGGCTGACGGCGGCCGTCAGCTTCCTCGGCCAGCGGTCGACCGCCGCGCCGCCCGCGAGGCTCATCAGCAGCCCGGGCGCGGCCTGGACGGACATCGAGAGTCCGGTCGCGGCGGCGGACCCGGTGATCTGGAGCACCAGCAGGTTCTGGACCGTCAGCTGCATCCAGGTACCGGCGTTGGACACGAAGTTCGCGACCGACCACCAGCGCATGCTGCGGTACTTCAGGGAACGCCACGGCGAGTGGTCGCCGCTCCCGCTCTTCGCGGGGCGGCCGAACCGCCCGCGGCGGACGGTCGCGGCGGCGTCGGGGGCAGGGGCAGGGGAGGGCGCGTGGCCCGCAGGCATGGAAGACACAGTGAGTTACTCGGAGACGAGCCGGAGCTCAAGCGGCGGAACGGCGGAAGCTCACAACACCGGCTGCTCTGCGCGGCCGCTCCACCGGATCTGGTCTGGGCCGTACCGCCCGGCTGCGGACTCGGGGCGCCTTTCGGCGGCGGTGGAGTCCTTCCGGGGCACGGCCTGGACCATCGTGGCAGAAGGGTTCGGCACCTGCGGGCGGGAACCTCGCGCGCCCCTGCTCCCGGGCGGCCGACATCCCTTGTGCCGTACGGGATCCGGTACTTCTGGTGGGCTTGCTCACAGGCCGCCGGCCGTGCTCCCGCCGCCCCGCCCGGACGGCCCGGACGCGTGACCGCGACCACAGCGGCGGGCCCGGCGGGGCGGCCTAGTCCGGCGTGCCGCACCCGCCCCCGGGGCTCACAGTGAGATACGGGGCGGTCGCCGAACGCACACCGCTCCCGTCCGGCAGGCACGGAAGGCAACGGAAGGCAGCGGTATGGAAACCGGAGTGCGGGTCGATCTTCACGGCAGGCAGGCGCTGGTCACCGGCGGCGCACGGGGGCTGGGGGCCTCGATCACGCGGAGCCTGGCCGGGGCCGGAGCCTCCGTACTGGTGGCGGACGTACGCAAGGACCTGGCGCGGGAGCTGTGCAACGAGCTGGGCGCCGCGGGGCCCGGCGACGCGCGGTTCGTGGAGATGGACGTCCGCGATCCCGAGGCCGTCGCGGAGGTCTTCACGGACCTGGAGGCGGAGGGGCTCGCAGTGGACATCCTGGTCAACAACGCGGCCGTGGACGTCTCCAAGCCCATCGAGCACCTGACGGCCGAGGAGGTGACGCGCGTCGTCACCACCAACCTGCTCGGGCCGATGTACCTCTGTCTGGAGACCTACCGCCGCATGGTGGCGCGGGGCGGCGGCCACATCGTCAACATCCTCTCCACGGCCGCGAACCGCACCTGGACCGAGGCCGGCCCCTACGCGGCGGGCAAGTCGGGCCTGCGCGCGTTCACCCACACGCTGTTCCAGGAGGCGCAGCGCGACTGCCCCGGTATCGGCGTCACGGGCATCATCGCGGGCGGAATGGAGACACCGTTCATCATGGAGCGCTTCCCGGACGCCGACACCTCGATGCTCCAGAGCCCCGACATCGTGGCCGACACGGTGCTGTACGCCCTCTCCGTCCCGGTCGGCAGCTCGGTGTCCGAGCTGGTCGTCGTACCGCGCAAGGAACCGTCCTGGCCCTGATCCCCCGTCAACCCGTCCCGCGAGGAGGAACGTCCGTATGCCCAGCCCTGGGAACGCAGCAACGCCAGTCGCCGTCATCACCGGCGCGGACTCGGGAATCGGGCGCGCCACGGCCGTCCGCCTCGCCGCGCGGGGCATGGACGTCGGCATCACCTTCCACACCGATCAGGAGGGCGCCGAGGAGACGGCCCGTGAGGTGCGCGGGCACGGGCGCCGCGCGGCCGTGGCCGCCATGGACCTCACGCGCCTGCCCGAGGCCGCCGACGCCGTCGACCGGCTCGCGGACGAGCTGGGCCGGATCGACGTCCTGATCAACAATGCGGGAACCGGCACCGCCACCCCGTTCCTCGAACTCGGCCTCGACACGGTCCGCGAGGTCCTCGACGTGGACCTGATCGGCCCCTTCCTGTGCGGACAGCGGGCGGCGCGGCGCATGATCCGGCAGGGCGACGGCGGCAGGATCGTCAACGTCACCTCGGTCCACGAGACTGCGCCCCGCGTCGGCGCCGCGCCCTACTGCGCGGCCAAGGGCGGCCTCGGCCTGCTCACCCAGGTGATGGCCCTCGAACTCGCCGAGTACGGCATCACCGTCAACGCCGTCGCCCCCGGTGAGATCGCCACCCCGATGACCGGCCAGGAGGACACGGACGTACGCACCGAGGTGCGCCGGGGCGTTCCCCTGGGGCGGCCCGGCGACGCACGGGAGGTCGCCGCCGTCATCGCCTTCCTGGCGAGCCCGGACGCCTCCTACGTCACGGGCGCCTCGTGGCAGGTCGACGGCGGCATGCTCCGCATGGGCCCCATGGCCGGCTCCCACCTGGACGACGACTCCTGGCGCCGGCCGTGAGGCCCCGCTCCGGGGTCAGATGAGGATCGCGTACACCAGGAAGAAGGCCGCGATCAGCACCACGAGCACGCCGATGGCGATCAGCGGGCCCTTGGCCCAGCCGCGCGGCGGCTCGACGCGGGGGCCGGTGCCGGAGCTGGTACTGGCCTCCCCGGGAGGCGTCTCGCCGGGCGGCACCGAGCCGCCCGGTTCGAGACCGGTGGTCCGGTCCGGATCGGGATCTGGGTTCAGTGGTGTGTTCATACCGAGCGGGTGCCCGATTTCTGGCGAATAACGTATTTACTGCCGGTTGCGTGCGTACCGTGCGGCGCGCTGCGGGCCGGCCACGCGGCGGTCCCGCGGCGCCTTCGGCCGCCGGCCGGGGAATCGTGGAGCGTGGGCGATGCGTGCGCGGGTACCCGTGCGGCAGTGGGGGCCGCGGCTGCCGCCGCCCGTCCAGTGGAGGACCCGATGGGTCAGCAGGTACGCGAAGTCATGACGAGCAACCCGGTCACCGTGGGCGTGCTCACGGCGGTCAGCGAAGTCGCGCGCCGCATGCGCGAGGAGAACATCGGCGTGGTCCTGGTCGCCGACGGCGACGGACTGCGCGGACTGGTCACCGACCGGGACCTGGTCGTACGGGTCCTCGCCGAGGGCAAGGACCCGGGGGAGACGACGGTCAGGGACGTGTGCAGCACGGATCTCGCCACGGTCGCCCCCGACGACGAGGTCGACCACGCGATCGGCCTGATGCGGAAGAAGGCGCTGCGCCGGCTGCCCGTGGTCGAGGGCTCCACCGCGGTGGGCATCGTGTCCCTCGGCGATCTGGCGATCGAGCGCGATCCCGAGTCCCCGCTCGGGGACGTGAGCGCCGCCGCGCCCAACACCTGAGCCAGGCCGCAACCCCCGGACACTACCGGGGGCTGCGGCCTGCCCGGAGCCGGCCACCGGGCAGGCCGGCCGGCGCGGCGCAGGTCCGTACTGAGGGTCCGTACTACTGAGGGTCCGTACGCAGGCCCGTACCTAGGTCACGGGCGCCGGCGTCGGCCCGGGACCCGGCAGCGGACCGGGCGCGGGCTTCGGCTCCGGCGGAGGAACCGGCGCCGGCGGATCGGGTTCGGGCCGCGGCGGAGCCGGGGGCACCGGATCGGGCCCCGGCGTCGGCACCGGCCCGGGCGCCGGTCCGGGTGTGGGCCCGGGACCCGGGGCGGGGGTCGGGTTGGGCGGGACGGGGTCGTTCGGAGGTGTGCCCATGAGAAAACCCATCCGTGCTGAGGGGAACCGTCGCCCCGGCGGGTTCCCCGGAGATCATGCGGCAAACGACGCCGTCCCCCGTCGGGACGACTGGACATCGGCGCTGTGCCCCGTCGGAACGACAGGGCATCGAAACCTCAGAACACGCGGGGGAGCGGTCACCACCGCGCGGGTGGGCCCCGGGCGGGGCTCGGAGTCCCGCCCGGGGCCGTATCGCCTCGTCATCGCCTCGTACGCGTCAGCGCCGGCGGCCGCGGGCCGACCAGCCCGCGCCCAGGCCCGCCACGTGCAGGGCGAGGAGGGCGAGCCCGACGAGCATGAGGCTCGTCGTACTGAAGATCGTTTCCGTCGACGTCTCCGTCGCGTGAATGATGAAGGCGATGACGAAGACCACCGCCGCCGCGATTGCCAGCATGTTCCTCTCCTGCCGCTCGACGGCGCGCCACACGTCGGGGTGGTGGCAGCGCCGCTGACAGCCTTGTGCCCCGCCGCATCACGGTCATGCCCCGCGCCCGGGAGCTGCGTTCAGCGTCCCCGGCCGATGTGCGGCAGCACCTTGTCCGGCGTCAGCGGCAGATCCCGCAGCCGCGCCCCCGTGGCGTGGTGGACGGCGTTGCCGATGGCCGCCGCCGTGCCGACGATGCCGATCTCACCGATGCCCTTGCTGCCCATCGGGTTGAGGTGCGGATCGTCCTCGTCGATCCAGTGCGCCTCGATCGACGGTACGTCCGCGCACGCCGGCACGTGGTACGACGCGAGATCGTGCTCCGCGAAGTCGCCGAAGCCGGGATCCATGGTGCTGTGTTCGGTCAGTGCCATCCCGATGCCCATGGTCATCCCGCCGATGAACTGGGAGCGCGCGGTGCGCGGGTTGAGGATGCGCCCCGCGGCGTACACGCCGAGGAGGCGGCGTACGCGCACCTCACCCGTCACCGTGTCGGCCTGCACCTGCGCGAAGTGGGCGCCGAACGCGTGCCGCGCGTACGGTGGTTCCTCCGCCGCCTCCCGCTCCGTGTCCGCCGTCACCGTGATCCCCCCTTCCGGTACGCCGCCCCCGCCCTCCCGCAGCCGCCCGGCCAGCAGGGCGCACGCCTTGTGCACCGACCAGCCCCAGGAGGCCGTTCCGGACGAGCCGCCCGCGAGCGGCGCCACCGGGAGGTCGCTGCTGCCGATCTCGACGCGCACCGACTCCAGGGGCGCGTCCAGCACGTCGGCCGCGATCTGCGCCAGCACCGTACGGGCCCCGGTGCCGATGTCGGTGGCGTTGACCCGGACGACGTACGTCCCGCCGGGGGCGGCGTGCGCGGTGGCGGCGGACGGGCTCACCAGTACGGGATAGGTGGCCGCCGCGACGCCCGTGCCGAGCAGCAGATCACCCTCGCGGCGGATGCCGGGCCGCGGATCGCGCCCCTCCCAGCCGAAGCGCCGGGCCCCCTCCCGCAGGCACTCGGCCAGGTGCCGGCTGCTGAACGGGTTGCCGCTGTCGGGCTCCCGGTCCGGCTCGTTGCGCAGCCGCAGTTCCACCGGGTCGAGGCCGGCGGCGACGGCGAGTTCGTCCATGGCCGATTCGAGGGCGTACATACCGGACGCCTCGCCCGGCGCCCGCATCCAGGAGGGGGACGGCACGTCCAGCGCGGCGACGCGGTGTCCGGTGCGGCTGTTCGGCGAGGTGTACATGACGCGGGCCGGCACGCCGGCCTGCTCCACGAACTCCTTGACCGTCGACGTCTGCGTGACGACCTCGTGGGCCAGCGCGGTCAGGACACCGTCGGCGCCGGCCCCCAGCCGTACGCGCTGCACCGTCGGCGCGCGGTGGCCGACGACGGCCGCGAGCTGGCGGCGGGGGAGCGCCAGTTTGACGGGCCGCCCGGTGTGCCGCGCGGCCATCGCGGCCAGCACGACCTGCGGGCGGGGAGTGCCCTTGGAACCGAACCCGCCGCCGACGTGCTCGGAGACGACGGTGATCCGGCGCTTCTCGAGACCGAAGACCTGCGCGAGGGCGTCGCGTACCTTGCTCGACCCCTGACTGGAGTCGTACACGGTCAGACTTCCGTCGTCCCACCACGCGGTCGAGGCGTGCGGCTCCATGGGGTGGTTGTGCAGCGCGCTCATCGTGTACGTCGCGTCGACGCGCACGGCGGCCGCCGGGTAGGCCGCGTCGAAGTCGCCGCGCTCCCGGAGCGCGGGCACCCCGCTGTTCGCCTCGTCCGGCGTGTAGAGACCCGGATGGCCGGCGGTCAGCAGTACGTCGTGCTTCTCGGGGGCGTACTCGATCCGCAGCGCCCCGGCCGCCGACACGGCGTTCTCCGGCGTGTCGGCGACCACCAGGGCGACGTGCCAGCCGCGGTGCGGCACCCGGTCGTTCTGCAGGACGGCCAGGATCGGGTCGTCCGGTTCCTTGAGGCGGGGCGCGTTCTCGTGGCTGAGCACGGCGAGCACGCCCGGCAGAGCGAGCACCTCGTCGGCGTGCACGGCGGCGACCCGGCCGCGGGCGACGGTGGCGGGAACGGGCCACGCGTAGGCGCAGCCGGGCGGGGTGTGCTCGGCCGCGTAACGGGCGGCGCCGGTGACCTTGTCACGGGCCTCCGCGCGGACGGCGGGGGTGCCGAGGGGGCTGGATGCGTGCGTCATGACGGGATGTCACGTCCTCATCAGGTACGGGAAGCGAGTTCGGCCAGCACGCTGACGGCGAGGTTGCGCGCGAGCGGCACCTTGAAGCCGTTGTCGCGCAGCGGCTCGGCCGCGGCGAGTTCGGCGTCGGCCGCCCTGGCGTACGTGTCCTCGGTGGCCGGCGCCCCGCGCAGCACCTCCTCGGCGGCGCGGGCGCGCCAGGGCGCGTGCGCGAGGCCGCCGAAGGCGAGGGCGGCGTCCCGCACGATCCCGCCCTCGACGCGCAGGACCGCGGCGACGGAGGCGAGGGCGAAGGCGTACGAGGCGCGGTCGCGGGCCTTGCGGTAGGCGCACCGCGTGCCGGGCGAGGCCGGCGGCAGCGTGACGCCGGTGACCAGCTCGCCCGTCCGGACGACGGTGTCCTGGTCGGGACGGTCGCCCGGCAGCCGGTGGAAGTCGGTGACGGCGACCGTGCGCGCGCCCTGCGGTCCGAGCAGATGGACGGCCGCGTCCAGGGCGGCGAGCGCGACGGCCATGTCGGAGGGGTGCGTGGCGACGCAGTGCTCGGAGTGGCCGAGCACCGCGAGATCGCGGTGGACGCCTTCGCGGGCGGGGCAACCGGTGCCGGGCGCACGCTTGTTGCAGGGCTTCGAGGGGTCCTGGAAGTACGGGCAGCGGGTGCGCTGGAGCAGGTTCCCCCCGGTCGTCGCCACGTTCCGCAGCTGGCCCGACGCGCCGGACAGCAGGGCCTGCGACAGGACGGGGTAGCGCGTGCGCACGACCGGGTGGGCGGCCAGATCGCTGTTGCGCACGGTCGCGCCGATGCGCAGCCCGCCGTCGGGCGTCTCGTCGATCCCGTCCAGCGGCAGCCGGCTGACGTCGATGAGCAGGTCGGGGGCCGCGACCCCGAGTTTCATCAGGTCGACGAGGTTGGTTCCGCCGCCGAGGTACTGCGTGCGCCGGCGGGTGTCGAAGGCGTCGACCGCCTCCTCGGCGCTCTCGGCCCGGAAGTAGGCGAACGGCTTCACGGCGCCACGTCCTCGATCGCGTCGACGATGTTCGGATACGCGCCGCAGCGGCAGATGTTGCCGCTCATGCGCTCCCGGATCTCGTCCGGGCCGAGGACGGCCGGACCGCCGGGCGAGTGCCGCGGGGACGTGACGTGCGAGGGATGTCCCTCGGCGGCCTCGGCCAGCATCCCGACGGCCGAGCAGATCTGCCCCGGCGTGCAGTAGCCGCACTGGAGGGCGTCCCGCTCGACGAACGCCTCCTGGAGCGGATGGAGCCGGTCGCCGTCGGCGAGCCCCTCGACGGTGGTGACGCGCGCCCCGTCGTGGGCCGTGGCCAGGAGCAGGCAGCTGTTGGCGCGCCGGCCGTCGACGATCACAGTGCAGGCGCCGCACTGGCCGTGGTCGCACCCCTTCTTGGCCCCCGTCAGCCGCAGGTGCTCGCGCAGGGCGTCGAGCAGGGTCGTGCGGTGGTCGAGCGTCAGGGTGTGCGGTGTCCCGTTGACGTGCAGAGTGAGGACCGAGCTGTGCGCGTTCTCCTGCTGGACGGTTGGCTCCACGCCGTCGCCGCCTTTCAGGTTCGTAAGGCATCGCTTCGTACCTCTTCCTATCAAAATGTTCCGTCGTCCGCGTTCCGGTTCAGCGCTCCCGGGCGGGGTACTGGGCTGGGACGTCATCCAGACCGAGGAGGTGGGCATGGCCATCGCGAAGTACTGCCTCGTGGCCGTGGACTGTCCGGACCCGCAGGCGCTCGCCGGCTTCTACGCCGCTGTGCTGGGCGGCGACGTGAAGAAGGACAGCGAGGACTGGTACGACCTGTACGTCCCCGGCGGACCCCGCATCGCCTTCCAGCGCGCGCCCGGTTTCCGGCCGCCGGACTGGCCGCGGGCCGACGCGAACTCGCAGCAGATGCACCTGGACTTCGACGTGCCCGACATCGAGGCGGCGCAGGAGCAGGTGCTCGCGCTCGGCGCCACGCCGCTCGACCTCGACGACGAGGACGGCCGGCGGGGCTTTCGCGTGTACGCCGACCCGGCAGGCCACCCGTTCTGCCTCTGCCGCGCCTAGGGAGGACCAAGAATCATGAGCGACCCCCGTACGCAGGACCCCGAGGACAACGGCGGGCCCGTCCCGCGCGACCTGCCCGACCAGCAGGCGGAGGCCGGCGAGGACCCCGCGGACGAGACCGGCGGCCCTGCTCCGGACGAGAGCCGCGACGACGGCGACCGCGCGTCCGCCGCCGGACAGGAGCCGGCCCCGCAGGAGCCGTCCGGCTGAACGCGAGGAGTGTGACGCGGCGTCCCGGATTGCAGGCGGACGGTGACCGGCGCAAGGTGGACGAGCCAGGACAAGTCACCTCTGATCTCTCTGGAAGGAACACCCTCGTGAGCAAGGCGAAGGCGAAGGCGAAGCAGGCCAAGGGCAAGATCAAGGAAACCGTCGGCAGGACCGCCGACAACCCGTCGATGGAGGCCGAGGGCCGCGGCGAGCAGCTGCGGGGCACGGCCCAGGAGACGGTCGCCAGGACCGGCGAGCGGGTCAGGAAGTCGCCCCGGAAGTAACCCGGTACCGCACAGGTACGGAAACGGGCCGCGCCGCCACGACGGGCGCGGCCCGTCGCCCTGTGCGGACGGGAACCGGACACGAACCACTCGGTACGACGCACCGGCGCCCGGGCACCCGCACGGGCCCGTCGGACACGAGGCACCAGGGAGGAAGCGGCGACATGGAGCGCGCGGCCGTCTTCGACGTCGACGGAACCCTCGTCGACACGAACCATCTGCACGTCGTCTCCTGGTGGGAGGCGTTCCGCCAGGCCGGGCACGACGTCGTGATGCACGACATCCACCGGGCCGTCGGCCTGCCCGGCCACGACCTCGTCGCCCGGTTGCTCGGCGACGACCGCGACACCGGCCGGGACGACGCCATCAGCGCCGCCCACAAGACCCTGTACGCGACGTACGCGGACCGCCTGCCCGCCCTGCCGCAGGCCGGCCGGCTGCTGCGGGCCCTCGCGTCGCAGGGCTGGACCGTCGTACTCGCCACCTCGGCGAGCGGCGGCGAACTCGCCGCACTGCGCCGCGCCCTCGACGCCGACGACGCGATCAGCGCCACCGCGAGCTCCGAGGACGTGGACCGGGGGAAACCGGCCCCCGAGCCGGTCGAACGGGCGCTGGAACTGGCCGGTGTACCGGCCGACCGTGCCGTGTTCGTCGGCGACACGGTGTGGGACATGGAGGCCGCCGCCCGGGCCGGGGTGCTCGGCGTGGCGCTGCGGTGCGGCGGCATCCCGCACCGGGACCTGGAGGAGGCCGGTGCGGCGGCCGTCTACCAGGACCCCGCCGACCTCCTCGCGAGGCTCGACGAAAGCCCCCTCGCCCGGCTGCGGCAACGATTGGAAGGCGCGCGCGGGGGCACCCGGCCCCCGTCGTAGGCAGGCCAGGACCGGAGGGGCGGCAGTGGCAGTCGGGGACAGCGGGCGCCGTTCGCACACGAGCGGCGCCGCACTCGGCCGTACGTGGTGGTGGCTGTCCAGGGAGGTGGCCGCGATCGGCCGCTCCGCCCGTCGCGCGGCGGCGGGCCCAGGACCGGAACGGGACGTCGTCACCCAGTCGCTCAAGGCCGCGGGCGCCGCAGCGGCGGCCTGGGCGCTGACCGGCTGGTGGTGGAACGCGCCGATGGCGCTGATGGCCCCCTGGACGGCGGTCGTCCTCGTGCAGAGCACCGTCTACCGTTCGCTGCGCTCCGGGGTGCAGCAGCTCGTCGTGATCGCCCTGGGCACCGTGCTGGCGGCGGGAGCGGCCAATCTGACGGGCGACACCATGACGGCGATGGTCCTGGTGCTGCCGGTCGCGGTCCTGATCGGCAACTACGCCCGCTTCGGCGAGCACGGCCTGTACGCGCCCACCACCGCGGTGTTCGTCCTCGCCTACGGCTCGTACTCGGGCCTCGACATCCTGCACCGGCTCTTCGAGTCGGCCGTCGGCGCGGTCATCGGCATCGCGGTGAACGCGCTGATCCTCCCGCCGGTCCACCTGCGCAGCGTCCGCGACTGCCTGCGCCGGCTGCCCGAGGAGTGCGCCGAGCTGCTGCGCACGGTCGCCGACGGTCTGCGGGAGGGGTACGGGCGCCAGGACGCGGAGGGCTGGCACGACCGCGCCCGGCGGATCGGGGGCATCCTGGCCGACCTGCGCGACGCACGGCGGTGGAGCCGCGAGAGCTACCGTCTCAACCCCGGCCGCCGGCTGCGCCGTACCGGGCCCGCGCTGCCCCCGCCCGCGTGGGACCAGGCGTGGGAGCGGATCGCCGACCCGCTGACGACCCTGCTGCGCACGCTCGCCAGTACGACCAGTGACGAGCCCCCGCTCACGCCGCTCCCCGAGGCGGCCGTGGCGCCCCTCTCGGACCTCCTGCGGGCGGCCGGCGACGTCTGCGCGGCGGACCGGGACCACCTCGAGGGCCGCGGCGAAGGCTCCCCGGACGAGCGGGCACGCGCTCTGGAGTCCGCCTGGACCGCGCACGGGCGGCTGAAGCGGCAACTGGCGCGGCTCGACAGCGAGACGGCCACCTCGCTGGGCGGCCTGGTGGCCCAGGCCCAGCAACTCCTGCACGAGCTGGCCCCGGTGGGCGACGGAGACCGCGCGGCACACGGCACCCGGCACAGGGGGTAAAACCCAACTTTTGGGGCACCCGGTGGCCATAGCCTCAAAGCTCCGAAGATCCGGGACCCGGGGTCCCGGGACCCAACCGAGACGAGGGGGTGCGTCATGGCCGACGTCCTCCAGTCGCACGGTCAGATCCGACGCCTGACCCTGTGCGGCACCGAGGACGTGGTGGGTCGCTGCCGCGACTTCACCCGGGCGGCGCTGGCGGACTGGCGGTGGACTCCGGCCGCCGACGAGGAGGACCAGGCGGTCGTCGACGACGTGCTGTTGCTCGTGTCCGAGGTGGTCACCAACGCCTGCCTGCACGCGGGCGGCCCGCGGGAGTTCGTCCTGCACTGCACGGCCGACCGGCTGCGCATCGAGGTCACCGACGGCAGCCCCGCGCATCCGCGGCCCCGGCCGTCACGCGTGGGCGTGCCCGGCGGGCACGGTCTGACGGTGCTGCGGCGCCTCGCCCGGAGCTGGGGGTCGCAGCCCCGGGGCGACGGCAAGACGGTGTGGGTGGAGGTGACGCCGCCGCGCGGCCACCGGCAGCAGGAGTAGCGGGCCGGCCGTCGTCGTCCGCGAGGAGCGCTTCGCGCAGGGTCGACAGAATGCGCGTGAGCAGCCGGGACACCTGCATCTGGGAGATGCCCATCCGCTCGCCGATCTCCCGCTGGGTGAGCTCCTCCACGAACCTCATGGTGAGGATCATCCGGTCGCGCTCGGCCAGCGCCGTCACCAGCGGCTTCAGCGCCACGACGCACTCGACGGTGTCGTAGGCCCGGACCTCCTGGCCGAGGCAGCACTGGGCGAAGCCCGCGGGGGCGTCGTCGAAGACCACGTCCAGGGAGCGGGCGTTGTAGCCGTTCGCGGCTCGCCGGCCCTCCCGGACCTCCTCCTCGTCCACCCCCAGGTGGGCCGCGAGCTCCGCGCCCGTGGGCTCGCGGCCCAGGCCCTGCTCCAGCGTGTCGCAGGCGCGGGCGATGTCGATCCGCAGCTCCTGGAGGCGGCGGGGTACGCGGACGTCCCAGCTGTTGTCGCGGAAGAAGCGCTTGATCTCGCCCTCGATCGTCGGGAGGGCGAAGGAGGGGAACTCCACCTCGCGCCCGAGGTCGAAGCGGTCGATGGCCTTGATCAGACCGATGGTCCCGACCTGGACGATGTCCTCCATGGGCTGGTTCCGGTTGCGGAACCGCGCCGCGGCGTACTTGACGAGGCTGAGGTTGATCTCGACCAGGGTGTTGCGGACGTACGCGTAGTCGGGCGTGCCCTCCTTCAGCGCCGCCAGCCGCTCGAACAGGGAGTCGGAGAGGGTGCGTGCGTCCAGTGTGCAGAGGGTGGCGGGATCGGGGATGTCCGGGAGCCCGGCAGGCCCCGGCCGTGGTGCGCCGGTCTCGGTGGCTCCGGATGCGGTCTCACGGGTACGCAGGCGGCTGGACATGAGGCTCCTTCGACGCGCTGGGAGAAACCGTCGTACGAGCGTCCTGCCGATATCTTACCCAAACGGGCGTTTTGGTGCTTTATCGGGCGTCGCGTTCCGCCGTGCGACGCGTCTAGCTCGCCTTGCGGCCCGCCAGCGGCGCCGTCTGCTCCCCGCTTCCCTTGCGCACGCCCTCCAGGAACTCCCGGATCGCGTCGGTGGACGTACGCTCCGGCTCCCAGCCGAGCTCCCGGCGCGCCCTGGACGAGTCCAGCACGGGCAGCCGGAGGACCGCGTCGAACAGGTGCGGCGAGGCCGGGGCGAGACGCGCGTTCCAGGCCGCCGCCAGCGCGGCGCGCACCACACCCGTGGGCACCTTCACCACCTTCGCCCCCAGCAGCTCGCCCAGTACCTTCGCGTCGACGACGGGGCCGGCCGCCAGGTTGAACGCTCCGCTCACGTCCCGCAGCACGGCCTCCCGGTACGCCCGCGCGGCGTCGTCGGTGTGCATGGCCTGGAGTACGAGCCCCTCCAGGTCCGGCACCCAGGGCAGCAGGTCCGGCCGGATCAGCGGACCGGGCAGGAAGCGCCCGGCGAAGATGCGCCGCTGCTCGCTCGCCGACGTCTCCTTGAACAGGAACGCCGGGCGCATGCGGACGACGCGGACGTGCGGGTGCTCCAGCTCGAAGGTGTCCAGCACCCGTTCGAGGTACGACTTCTCCCGGCAGTACGCCGCGTCCGGCCAGCCGTGGGTGGGCCACGACTCGTCGACGCCCGGAGCCTCCTTCGGTCCCGGCGCGTACGCGCCGACCGACGAGGCGTGGACCAGGGCGGGCACACCGGCCGCCGCGACCGCCCTGAAGACCCTGAGCGACCCGAGGACGTTCGTCTGCCAGGTGATCACCGGGTCGTGGGTCGGCTGGAAGCGCCAGGCGAGGTGCACCACGGCGTCCGCGCCGGCGAAGTGCCCGGCGAGCCCGTCACCCTCCGCCTCCTCGCCCAGGTCCACGGACGCCCACTCCGTCCTGGGGAAGGCCAGGTCGGGCACCCTGCGGGCCAGGCCGAGGACGGAACCCACCCGCGGATCCTCCGCGAGGGCGCTCACGACGCTGGTGCCCACGTTCCCGGTGGCGCCCGTGACGACCACCCGCAGTCCTGTTGTCTCGCTCATGAGGCACTCCGTGACTTCGCTCGTCCTGACCGCGCTCTCGAACCGGCCCGCGTACCACCGGCCCGCGAAGCGCTGCCGCACCGGGCGGACGTCCTGCGGGTCCCCACTACGGACGGGGTGAAACGGCCGTCACCTGACCAGCAGGGTGAACGCCGCGCACCCTCCGCCCGCCACGCCCGCGCAGACGACGGTCACCGCCACACACCGCGCCCGCAGACTGCGGTAGCGCTCCGTGTACTCGGCGCGCAGGGAAGTGGCCCGCTCCGCCACGCGGACCAGCATCGCCTTGGAGGCGGCCAGCCGCTCGGCCGTGTAGACGCGCTCCACGTCCTCCCGTTGCGCGGTGGTCAGCCACGGCAACTGCTCGGCGAAGCGGGCGGCGTGGTGGCGCGCGTCCGCGACCTCCGAACTCCACAGGAGGTAACCCTCCAGCTGTGCCAGACCGCGGGCGCTCTCCTTCTCCGGCTCCACGCTCACGCCTCATTCCCTTCCCTGGCGGCGTACTTACCTCTGCTTGTCCCCGGGCGCCACGGTCTCCGAGGTGTCGGGGCGGTTGTGCGCCTGGTCGAGGGCGGCGATGGCCGGGTGGTGCAGGTCGAACGCCGGGGACTCGGAACGGATCCGCGGCAGCGTGACGAAGTTGTGGCGGGGCGGCGGGCAGGAGGTCGCCCACTCCAGCGAACGGCCGAAGCCCCACGGGTCGTCGACCGCGACCGGCTTGCCGTACTTCGCGGTCTTCCAGACGTTGTAGAAGAACGGAAGCAGCGACATGCCCAGCAGGAACGAGGCGATCGACGAGATCGTGTTCAGCGGGGTGAACCCGTCGGCGGCCAGGTAGTCGGCGTAACGGCGCGGCATGCCCTCGGCGCCGAGCCAGTGCTGCACCAGGAACGTGCCGTGGAAGCCCACGAACAGCGTCCAGAAGGTGATCTTGCCGAGGCGCTCGTCCAGCATCTTGCCCGTGAACTTCGGCCACCAGAAGTGGAACCCGGCGAACATCGCGAAGACCACGGTGCCGAAGACCACGTAGTGGAAGTGCGCGACGACGAAGTACGTGTCGGTGACGTGCAGGTCGAGGGGCGGCGAGGCCAGGATGATGCCGGTCAGGCCGCCGAAGAGGAACGTGACGAGGAAGCCGGTCGCCCACAGCATCGGCGTCTCGAAGCTGAGCGACCCCTTCCACATGGTGCCGATCCAGTTGAAGAACTTCACCCCGGTGGGCACCGCGATCAGGAAGGTCATGAACGAGAAGAACGGCAGCAGCACCGCGCCCGTCGGGAACATGTGGTGCGCCCACACCGTCGCCGACAGACCCGCGATCGCGATGGTGGCGCCCACCAGGCCGATGTAGCCGAAGATCGGCTTGCGGCTGAAGACGGGGATGATCTCCGTGACGATGCCGAAGAACGGCAGCGCGATGATGTACACCTCGGGGTGCCCGAAGAACCAGAACAGGTGCTGCCACAGGATCGATCCGCCGATGGCCGGGTCGAAGATGTGCGCGCCGAACTTGCGGTCCGCCTCCAGCGCGAGCAGCGCCGCCGCGAGGACGGGAAAGGCGAGCAGCACCAGGACACCGGTCAGCAGGATGTTCCAGGTGAAGATCGGCATGCGGAACATCGTCATGCCGGGGGCGCGCATGCAGATGATCGTGGTGATGAAGTTGACCGAGCCGAGGATCGTGCCGAAGCCGGAGAAGGCCAGGCCCATGATCCACATGTCGGCGCCGACGCCCGGCGAATGCACCGCGTCGTTCAGCGGGGAGTAGGCGAACCAGCCGAAGTCCGGAGTGCCGTCCGGGGTGAGCAGACCGCCCACCGCGATGAGCGAGCCGAAGAGGTAGAGCCAGTACGCGAACATGTTCAGCCGCGGGAACGCCACGTCGGGCGCCCCGATCTGGAGCGGCATGATCCAGTTCGCGAATCCGGCGAACAGCGGCGTCGCGAACATCAGCAGCATGATCGTGCCGTGCATCGTGAACGCCTGGTTGAACTGCTCGTTCGACACGATCTGGATGCCGGGACGGGCCAGTTCGGCGCGCATGAGCAGCGCCATCACGCCGCCGATGATGAAGAACATGAACGACGTGGTCAGGTACAGCGAACCGATCGTCTTGTGGTCGGTGGTGGTCAGCCACTTGATGACGACGTTGCCCCGCTGGTGCGGGTGGACCGGAAGTTCGTCCTCGTAGCTCTCCGGTTCCGATCCGGGCGGTCCTGCGGTGTGCATCGTCGTCATTACGACGTTCCTCCGGTTGAAAATCGCGTGCGGTGGCGGCCCGCCGGCCCCCTGCCCGCGAGCAAACCAGTCGGGCGGGCAGGATGTGAGCCAGAAGGCTGGTACGCCGTCGAATTCACCCGGTCGGCCCCGCGGGGGCCGGGACTTCGGGGGCCGGGGACACCGGCGCGGGAGAGCCCGGGTCCGGCGAGTCGGGGCCGGGAGAGTCCGGCTCCGGGGAGTCGGGCGCGGGGGAGTCGGGGGAGTCGGGGGCGGGCGAGTCCGGGACCGGCGAGTCGGGGTCCTGCTCGGACGGCGGGTCCACCGGCGGCGAATCCGTGTGCGGCGACTCGGTGGACGGCGACTTCGACGTCCGGCCGGGGGACGGGGACTTCGTCTCCTTGGCGGGCGGCTCGGTCCGCCGGTCGTCGGTGCCGGTGTCGCCCGCCTCGCGCTTGAACCAGTCGTCGTTCTCCGGATCGAACAGCAGAAACTCGTCGACCGGCTTCGGCGCCGGCTTCACCGTCACGACGTCCGAGGAGCGGAAGCCCGCCCACGGCTTGCCCGTCCGCTTGGCGGCGCCCTTGACCGCGACCGGCGGACGCAGCGGATTGCCGCACGCGCAGCGCACCCGGGGCACGCCCCGGTCGTCGATCAGGACGGCCGTGCCGGCCTGGAGCACCGACTGGTAGGGCGTCGCGGAGCCGTTGCGGTAGCCGTGGTTGGTGACCCGGGTGTCCATCCGCAGCTGTACGGGGGTCAGCGAGCGCAGGTACGCCGGAACGCCCGTCGGCTCGATGCCCAGGACGGAGGCGAACACCCGGTTCTTGTCCTTCTGCGCCGTGAGCGCCGAGATCTGCTTCTCGACGTTGCAGCTGGCCACCTTCTGGGTCCCGCCGTACACACCGGGCTCGGACCCCTCCACCGCCTGGGTGACACCGGTCCGGGTCGGCGTCACGCTGGGCCGTACGTCCTGCGGCGTGGTCGGCTCGGCCGTCGCCGCCGAGGTGTCGCGCGCCGTCGACTCGGTGTACGGATCGGGTCCGGACGAGCCCGCGGCCTCCAGGAAGACCTCGCCGCCGGCCACCGACCCGCCGTCGGGCCGGGTGAGGACCACGGTCAGCACGACCGCGGCGACGATCGCCGTGGCGATGGCCGCGACCTTCGGCACGGACCGCCACCAGGGGCGCCCGGGACCCCCCGGTTCCCCCGGTCCTCCGGGCCCGCCGACGGTGGCGCCGCCGCCGCTCGGCGGACCGCCGGGCGGACCGGGCGGGGGCGTGGGACGGTCCCCCTGCCCGGGTTGGCCGGGACCCGAGAGCGGGCCGGAGGGGGGACCTGTGGGGCGGCCGGACGACGGCGGCGGTTCAGCACTCACGGGCGGTACTCCCCAACCTAGGGATCGGTCGCTCTGCGTACGCTATGCCTGCTTTGCGTGCTTATTGTGTGCCTCGTACCCGTACGGCCCGCAAGCTGACGCGGTCGGCCCTCTCCGGCGGCGGACACCGGCCGCCGTGCTTAGCGTGGCAGGGTGAGCCAGCAGAAGATCAGCGACCGGAGCCGCGCCACGCGCGCCGTACACGTCTGGCGGGACGCCCTCGTGGCAGTGCTCGCCGGCCTGTTGGGAATGGTCGCCACGGCCGCCCTCGGACTGTGGGCCGCGGGCGCGGCCGAACTGCCGTCGGGCGCCTTTCCCCGCGTCGTCGCGGCCGTCGTGGTGATGGCGGTCGGCGGATCGGTCGACGTGTCCGGGGCCGCCGGAGTGCTCGCGGAGACGAAGGCCGACCTCTCGGTGCTGCCGCTCTCGGTGACGCTCGTGGGGGCCCTGGTGACCGCCACGCTCTTCGTGCGGCCGCTGCGGCACCGGGCCGTCGCCGGGACCCGTGAACTGGCGGGCAGGGCGGGCCGGCTGGCGGCTCTGTGGGTGGTGGGACTGGTCGTCCTCGCGCTCCTCGCGCGGCACACCTTCACCATCCCCCTGGAGGACCCGACGGGCGGCCTCCTCGACGACCTGCTGGGCGACGACGGCTCGCCGAAGGTCGGCTTCAGGGCCGACCTCCCCCTCACCGTCCTCTTCGGGCTCCTGTGGCTGGCGGGGCTCCTCTTCGTCGCACTCCTCGTGTCCCGCAGGGCCCCGCTCCCGGCCCGGCTCGTGCGCTTCCAGGAGCCCGTACGGCCGGCCGCCTTCGCCATGGTCGCCCTGCTGCTCGCGTACGTCGCCCTGGTGCTGGTCATCGCGCTCGTCGTCCTGGTGACGCACGGCCACCGCGCCGAGACGCTCGCGGTGATCCTCCTCGGGCTGCCGAACCTCGCCTGGATCGCCCTCACCCTCGGCCTGGGTGCGTCCTGGGAGGGCAAGGTGAACGGCCCGTTCGGGCTCCCGATGCCGCAGGTGCTGGACGAGGTGCTCCGTACGAAGGACGTCTCCACCCTGAACCTCGGCACGCTCACCGAGCGCGACGGGCGGGCGTGGTGGCTGCTGGTCGCCGCCGTGGTCCTGGTGCTCGCCGCCGCGTTCCTGATGGCGGTGCGCTCACCCGCGCGGATGCGGCACTGGCAGCACGCCGTGCACATGGCCGTCGCCCTCACCCTCACCGTGCTGATGATCTGTCTCGTCGCCGGCGTCTCCGCGCGGGTGGGGCTGTCGCTGCTCGGCCTCGGAGACCTCTTCGACGACGGCGGGGGCGGTCTCGGCGGCGAGGTGTCGTTGCAGCCGCGCCTGTGGACGGCGCTCGGCCTCGCCCTGCTCTGGGGTCTTGTGACGGGCTTCCTCGGGGGCCTGCTCGCCCGCCGGGTCCACCGGCGCGGCGAGGTCCCGCCGCAGGCTGCCTAGCCCGCGTACCCGGGGAACACCGGAAGCGCCCAGCGCGGCGGAGCGGGCGGAGCCTCGGGGGCGTACGACCGCCCCCCGGTGCGCGGCGCCACCCGCGCCCCGCCGTTGGCGTCCGGGCCGATGCCCGCCGCCGCGGCGCGCAGGGCGGCCACGAACTGAAGGCAGGAGCCGTACCGGTCGTCCGGGCTCTTGGCGAGCGCCTTCGCCAGTACGCCGTCCACCGCCTCCGGCAGGTCGGGGCGCAGCTCCGTCAGGGGCGGCGGCGGGTCGAACTGGTGCGCCCACAGCAGGGCCATGTCGTCGTCGCGCTGGAACGGCGGGCCCCCGGCCATCGTCTCGTGGACGACGCACGCGAGGCTGTAGACGTCGCACCTGCCGTCCACCGGACGGCCCGAGATCTGCTCCGGCGCCACGTAGTCGAGCGTGCCGACGAACTGGCCGACGGTGGTGAAGCCGGTGAGCGACAGCGACTTCTTCGTCAGCCCGAAGTCGGTGAGGTACACGTGCTCCGGGTGGTCGCTGTCCGTGCCCTCCGCGACCAGGATGTTGCCCGGCTTCACGTCCCGGTGCACCAGGTCGTGGCCGTGGGCGGCGTCGAGCGCGGACGCCACCTGCGCGGCGATGCGCGACGCGGTGGCGATCGGCAACGGCCCCTGGCGGTCGAGCAGATGGCGCAGGTCCTGACCCGCGACGAAGCGCATGGCGATGTAGAGCACGCCGTCGGTCTCGCCGGCCTCGAAGACCGGCACGATGTGCGGATGGTCGATGGCGGCGGCCACCCGTGACTCGTGGGTGAACCGGCGGCGGAACGTGTCGTTGCGCGCGAGTTCGGGCGCGAGCAGCTTGAGCGCGACCGTACGGTCCAGACGCAGATCCCTCGCGCGGTAGACGACGGCCATGCCGCCCCGGCCGATCTCGCCCTCCACGCGGTAGCCGGCGATCTGGCTGCCGATCAGTTCGGACGGCCTGCCGGCCAGGCCGCTCTCCTGCGGCGTGGGGGCCATCACCCGTCACCGGGCCGGGTGGGCGGACGCGGGGCGGTTCCGTCACCGGGCCGGACCACACGGGTGGCCTCGCGGTCGCGGCCTTCGCCGCCACCGCTGCCGTCGTCCTCGGTCCCGGCCGCGCGGGCCGGCTCGGGCGGGGAAACGCCGCCGCCGCCGGGCAGGGTGACGATCCGGGTGGGTTCCGGCGGCGCCCCGCCGCCCGGCTCGTGGCCGTTCCCGGGCCCCCGCTCGCCGCCCGGACCGCCACCCGCGCCCCCACGCGGCCCGGCCGGCGGACGGGCGACCGCGCGGGTGGGTTCGGGCGGGGCCGGGCGGTCGGGGGCGAGGTGCGGGGGGCTGTCGTCCTGTGGGTGCTGTCCGCCAGGGCCTGCGGAGGGTCGGTTGACGATCCGGGTGGGCTCGGGTGGGGCTGCTCGGTTGGATTCCGGTTCCGGCGCGTGCTCGCCGTGCGGGAACTGTCCGCCGGGGTCTTCGGCGGGCGGGGTGACGATGCGGGTGGGCTCCGGTGCGCGTGGGGACGCCTGACGGGGCTGCTCGGGGGCTTCCGCGCTCGCCGCCGGCGGTGGGGCGGCGGTCGGTGCGGGGTCCGTCGGCGGGGCCGGCTGCGGCGGGTCGCTGTCCACGGGCCCGACGGGGTCGGAGCCGAGCGGGGCGACCACCTGGGGAGGGTCGGGCGGAGACGGGCGCCGGCCGCCGGCCGCGGCGGACGCGGCCACCCGGGTCGGCTCGTGGGCCCCTCCCGGGTCGGCGGGTGGCCGGTCGGCCACCCGGGTCGGCTCGCGGGGCGGCCGGGGCGAGTCACCAGGCGGCGGGTCGGCGGCGGGGGACGAGGAGGCCGCGTACGTGGCGAGACGCGTCCCGTCGCAGTACACCCACCGCTCGTGCTCCGCGTCGTACAGCCACACCGACTCGCCGTCGACCACCATCCCGACCCGCAGTCCGCGCGTGCGGCGGCGGAAGCCCTCACCGTCCGTGCGGCCCGCGGTCAGGTCCTCGGCGGCGCGCCGGTACTGGTTCAGGGACTCCTCCACCCGTGCCAGCAGGGGGCGCGGGTCCGCCGTACGGGCCATCGGCTGCCCGGCGGCCGGCGGTTCCTGCGGGACGGACACGAGCAGCCGGCCGTCGACCCAGGCGGACCAGCCGTTGGCGCAGAGGATCTGCCCCCAGTCCCCGCGCCGGCCGATCAGGCGCACCGGCAGCAGCGGGTCGAGCGGCTCCGTCGGCAGGGACACGTCCGGTTCCTCCCAGGCGGGCAGCCCGTACTGGGGGACGACATGCGTGGGACGGAAGTCAGGGGTCGCCATGGGGCCCGTTCCTACTTCCGCATGACGGCGGGTTCGTGCCGGCGCAGCAGCTTCGCGACGACGTATCCGAACAGCGCCGACAGCACCACCAGCATCCCCATGTTGAGCAGCCACACGCCCGCGGAGTGTCCGAACAGGGGGTCGGAGGTCAGTTCCCCGGGGACGATGTCGCCCAGGCCGATGGTTCCGGCCATCGCGCCCAGCGCCCACCGCGAGGGGACCAGCCACGCCAGTTGCTCGATCCCGACGACACCATTCAGCTTCAGCAGCGCGCCGCAGAAGACGACTTGGACGATGGCGAGGAGCACCAGCAACGGCATGGTGACCTCCTCCTTGCGCACCATGGCCGACACCAGGAGTCCCAGCATCATCGCCGTGAACGCCAGCATCGCGACGGCCACCGTGATCTCCACCAGTGGCGGCATGAGCACCCCTTCGCCGCCGGGCGCGCCGAGGTCGACGCCGACCAGGGCGACCAGTGTCAGGACGACGGCCTGGAGGATCGTGATGGTGCCCAGCACGACGATCTTGGACATCAGGTACGCCGATCTGGACAGGCCGACCGCACGCTCCCGCTGGTAGATCACCCGTTCCTTGACCAGTTCGCGCACCGCGTTCGCCGCTCCGGTCAGGACGCCGCCGACGCACAGGATGAGCAGGGCGTTCATCGCCGTCTCCTGGGTCAGCCGCGACCCGGCCAGCGCGCGGGCCATCGCGCCCATGACGAACGGCAGAGCGATCATGATAGCCAGGAAGGTCCGGTCGGCGCTCAGCGCGGCCGTGTACCGCCGCACCAGCGTCCGCAGCTGCGCACTGCGGCTCCGGGTCCGGGGCGGCGGCCCGACGACCGCCGGCGCCGATTCGGCCCGCGGCAGAAGCGGCTGCGCGGTGGCGTTGGTGACGTATCGCCGGTGGAAGGGGGAGTCCCGGTACTGGCCCGCCCAGTCGCGCTCGCGGTCGTTCTCGAACGCCTCGAACGCCTCCGGCCACTGCTCGAAGCCGAAGAAGGCGAGCGCGTCCTCCGGCGGCCCGTAGTACGCGATCTTCCCGCCGGGAGCCAGCATCAGCAGCCGGTCGCACACGTCGAGGCTGAGCACGCTGTGCGTGACGACGATGACCGTACGGCCGTCGTCGGCGAGGCCCCGCAGCATGTGCATCACCGAGCGGTCCATGCCGGGGTCCAGCCCCGAGGTCGGCTCGTCGAGGAAGAGGAGTGACGGTTTCGTCATCAGCTCCAGGGCCACGCTGACCCGCTTGCGCTGGCCGCCGGACAGGCTGTGGATCGGCTGGGAGGCCCGCTGTTCGAGCCCGAGTTCGCGGATGACCTCGGTCACCCGCGCCTGCCGCTCCTTCTTCGCAGTGTCCTCCGGGAAGCGCAGCTCGGCGGCGTACCCGAGGGCCCGCTTCACCGTTAGCTGCGAGTGCAGGATGTCGTCCTGCGGAACGAGACCGATGCGCTGGCGCAACTCGGCGTAGTCCCGGTAGAGGTCGCGGCCGTCGTACAGGACCGTCCCCCGGTCGGCGGGCCGCAGCCCGGTCAGCGCGTTGAGGAGGGTCGACTTGCCCGCGCCGCTCGGCCCGACGACGGCCAGCAGGCACTTCTGGCCGACGGGGAAGGTGACGTGGTCGAGGAGTGTCTTGCGGCCCTTGTCCACCGAGACCGCGAGGTCCTGTACGTCGAGCGAGACCTCACCGGTGTCGACGAACTCCTGGAGTGTGTCGCCGACGAGGCAGAACGCGGAGTGTCCGATGCCGACGATGTCGCCGGGGGAGACCTGGGCCACGGAGACGGGCTGGCCGTTGAGGTAGGTGCCGTTGTGACTGCCGAGGTCGGCGATCTCGTACGTGCCGTCGGGACGCGCCCGCAGTTCGGCGTGCCGGCGCGAGACGATCAGGTCGTCCACGACCAGGTCGTTGTCGGCGGCGCGGCCGATGCGCACGGTACGGGCCGGCAGCGGCCGTACGGTGGTCGGCTGCCGGAAGGTGCCCGTCGCGGCAGGCATCGACACGCGGGAGGGGCGTTCCGGCGCGGACGGTGGTCGCCCGTGGCCGAGGAGGACCGCGCGCGGCCCGTCCGCCGGGCTGCCGAAGCGGATGACGCTGCCGGGGCCGACGTCCCACTCGTGGATCCGTCTGCCTTCGGCGAACGTGCCGTTGGTGCTGTGCTCGTCCTCGAGGGTCCAGTGGTCGGACTCGGGCCGGAGCACCGCGTGATGCCATGACACGCGTGCGTCGTCGATGACGATGTCGCTCAGTGGGTCGCGCCCGACGTGGTAGTCCCTGCTCGGACTGATCAGCGTCGAGCCCGCCTCAGTTTCGAGGACGAGCTCGGGTGGCGTCGGCGCGACAGGCCGTTCACCCATGTCCCGATTCTAGCTTTCGGACCCCGTTTCCGCCGCTCGGAGAAGGCGCTCGCAGGCGCCGGCGGGACGGGTGCGCAGGCCCGTACCCATGGACACGCGCGGACATGGCCGGGCCCCGGTCGCGCCGCGACCGGGGCCCTTACGGCGTGCGGTCCGGTGGTGTCAGGCCCTCGCGCCGACGTCCGTGTTCCGGCGGCCGCGTGAACGGGACGCGCCGGGGCTGCCGCTGTTCATGGCCGCCATGGCCACGGCGAGCAGCAGGGCCACGCAGCCGACGATCACGTTGCTGACGACGCTGCGCGTGGTGTCGACGTTGCCCGACACGACCCACGGGGAGACGATCGTCCACGCGCCGATGGCGGCGGCGGCCCATGCCATGGAGTGGGTCCGCTCGTACGCCGAGCCGAACCCGCCCATGCACATGGCGTAGGCAACACCGGTGATCAGGTTGCACACGGCCAGGGTGGTGAGGCCGTTGAACCCGACGATCCAGGGCGACGCCGCGAGGTACAGACCCGTGAGCAGGGCAAGCGTCTCGATCGCCTGAGCGCGCGGCGTGGCCGTCGCCCGCTCGAACCGGGAACGCATCTCGGCGACGTCCGGGTGCTGCTCAATGCTTGTGTGAGTGGTCATGACAGGCTGCCTCCACTAAGAGAGCCTTTATCTGCCCTTTACGTCCTAATTAACGCCCATCCATCCCCTTTGGTCAACGGGCTGGCGGGCCGGAAAAGGGCCCTGGCTACGCTGGGCCCGTGTTCACCTCCCAGGGCCCCACCTTCCGCGAGCTGACCGTGCAGGCGCTGTCGTCCATCGAGCGCGGCTACGACCTGCTGGCCCCGAAGTTCGACCACACCCCCTTCCGCACCCCCGACCGCTTCCTGGACGCCGTCGCCGCGGCCCTGGAGCCCCTCGGCCCGTTCGACGCGGGCCTCGACGTCTGCTGCGGCACCGGCGCGGGCGCGCGCGTACTGCGCCCGCTGTGCCGCCGGAGGGTCACCGGGGTGGACTTCAGCGCGGGCATGCTGGCCGCCGCCCGCCGGGCGTGCGGCGAGGGCGGGGAGCCGGCGGTGGAGTGGGTGCGGGCCGACGCCCGCGCACTGCCGTTCAGCCGCGAGTTCGACCTGGCGGTGAGCTTCGGGGCGTTCGGGCACTTCCTGCCGGCCGAGCGGCCCGCGCTGTTCGCGGGCGTCCACCGGGCACTGCGGCCCGGTGGACTCTTCGCCTTCCCCGTCGGCGCGCCACCGCGCATCGGGTCGCCGCTGTACTGGGCACTGCTCGGCTTCGACTCCGTCATGCGCGTGCGCAACGCGCTGTGGCGGCCGAGGTTCGTCATGTACTACCGGACGTTTCCGCTGCGGGGGGTGCTGGACGACCTGGCCGGGGCCGGGTTCGAGGTGCGGTCGCAGCCCCTGGAGGAGCTCGGCCGGCGTGCCGACGGGAGCCCCGGGTGGCGGCTGGTGGTGGCCCGCAAGGCGTGACCGGGCCGGTGCGGGGGTCTCAGTACCCCTTGGGCGGCCGGTCCGGGTCGGCCTGCTGGACCCGCTCCGTGAAGTTGGACCCGGACTCGTTGACGCCGTACCTGGCGCGGACGTAGTTGATCGTGGCGCACATGCAGGCGACCACGTCGTACGGCGTGGTCGCGGTGCCCTCCTGGTGGTAGCGCGCGAACGTCGGCGGGATGCACTGCGTCGCGCCGCGCGAGCAGTTCTGGGGGTGGCCGTCCGCCACGACGGGGCCGTGGGCGTTGGAGTCCTGGGTGTTCACCCGCCAGCGCGGGTGGTTGGACGCGGACTCGCGCAGCGCGATGGTGGCGAGCGCGGGCACGCCGAACTCCGGGTCCATGCCGGTCAGTTCGCAGGCGCGCCGCGCGTATGCGCGCATGGCGGCCTCGCCGGATTCGTCGTCGGGATCCTGGTAGGTGACCTCACTCAGGTCCATGGGTGTCCCCTCTTGCCGCCGTTCGCGGCGGACGTTCTCTCCTGACCGGTTTCCTACCCATGTCGCTGATGACCTAGGCGGCCCGTTCCGGCAGGAAGTCCCTCAGTTTCTCCCGCCGTTGTGGAGTGGCTTTCCGTAAGTGACGTGTCACACCAGGGAATCTGCACATCGAATGCGCAGGCGGCACACGGTCTACAAATAGTCACACCTGTGCTGACCTGCGGATATGCACGTCTGCGCGGGAATGTCCCAATCGGTCGCGCGTTGTTTCAAGGCTGCTTCGCATTCAGCTCGGGCGATCCGGTGAAGAACCTGTCACCAAGTCATGGACGGCCGTGCACGTCACGGTAATTCCACGCAGAGATGTGACCGGACGGGCAATGTCCCGACTGGCTGCCCAACGCGCTTACGTGCTTTGATCCTTCACACCGAGACCTGCCCGTCAGGGCGGTCCCGGTTATTTCGAAATATTCACCGCGAAGGGAAACTCGCATCATGAACTTCTCCCAGGTTGCGACCCAGGAAATCTCCGACAACGACCTGGACAACGTGTCCGGCGGCCTCCTCGGCGGCGTGGTCGGCAACGCCACCGGCGTCCTGAACTCCGTCGTCCCCGTCTCGGGCACCGTCGGCTCCGCCCTCGGCACCGTCGAGGGCGTCACCGGCCTCAACACGGGCGCGGTCACGGGCATCGCCACCGCCACGGTCGCCGGCGTCTGATCCGCCCGCGCCGCCGAGCGGCGCGGTCACCCAGCGGTGACTACGGCCCGTCGGCGTCCCCTCCCTGCCGACCGGCCGGGCCGTACCGCCCCGGACCCGCCCAGGTTCCGGGGCGTACGGCCGCCTCGAATTCCCGGCGGCCGATGTGCCGCCGGATCATTGCAGTCGGCCCATTGCGGTTGAGGGAAGAGTGTCGTGCAGTTTCGCCAACAGGCGCTTTCCAAGCTGCAATCGCCCGAAGACATCGATCTGCCGGTGCGATTCGCCAGGCCCCAGGGCCGGCTTGTTCTGACCGTCACGGTCGTCGTCATGATCGCCTCGGCCGTCTGGGCCGTGAAAGGCACCGTGTCCGCCACGGTCGCCGCCCCCGGCGTCCTCACGCACGCCCAGGGAAGCTACGTCCTCCAGAGCCCCGTCGCCGGTCAGGTCACCGCCGTCCTCGCGGACGAGGGCGAGCGGGTCCCCGCGAACGCGCCGCTGCTCAAGGTCCGTACCGCCCGGGGCGACACCGTCGTCCGCACCATCGCGGCCGGCCGGGTGACGACGCTCGTCGCCGCGATCGGTTCCGTGGTGACCACCGGAGCGGACGTGGCGGCGGTGGAACGCGTGCGGCACGCCCGTGACCCCCTCATGGCCATGCTGTACGTACCGGCCGAACGCGGCTCCACCGTGCCCGTCGGCGCGGCGGTCGACCTCACGGTCCAGTCCGTCGCGACCCAGCGGTACGGCGTACTGCGCGGCCGGGTCCAAGCGGTCGGCAGGACCGCCCAGACCCGCCAGCGCATCACCGCCTTCCTCGGCAGCGGCCAGCTCGGTGAGGAGTTCTCCCGGCAGGGCCCGCCCGTCTCCGTGCTCGTACGGCTGGAGCGCTCGGCCGACTCCCGCTCCGGCTACGCCTGGTCGACCTCGCAAGGGCCCCCGTACGCCGTCGAGTCCATGACCCTCGCCACCGGCGCCGTCCACCTCGCCGCGCAGCGTCCGATCGATTGGCTGCTCCCGTGACCCCGCCCCAGCCGTCCGCCGCGCCGCCCCAGCCGCAACTGCCGTCCGCGGGCCGCCGCAGGCACCGCCCGGAGCCGTCCGCCGGCGGGCGCCGCCGCGCCCGGCCCGTCCAGGTCAAGAAGCGCGGGGCCGTCCGCACGCCCACCGTCCTCCAGATGGAGGCGGTGGAGTGCGGCGCCGCCGCGCTGGCCATGGTGCTCGCCCACCACGGCCGCCACGTGCCGCTCGAAGAGCTCCGCATCGCCTGCGGCGTGTCCCGCGACGGCTCCCGGGCCAGCAACCTGCTGAAGGCCGCCCGCGGTTACGGCCTCCAGGCCAAGGGCATGCAGATGGAGTCGGCCGCCCTGGCCGAGGTGCAGCCGCCCGCCATCCTCTTCTGGGAGTTCAACCACTACGTCGTCTACGACGGCATGGGGCGCAGGTTCGGCCGCCGGGGCGTGCACGTCAACGACCCCGACAAGGGACGCCGTTTCGTCCCCTCCGAGGACTTCGACACCAGCTTCACCGGGGTCGTCCTCGTCTTCGAGCCCGGCGAGTCCTTCCGGCGCGGCGGCCGCAGACCCGGCGTGCTGAGCGCCGTCCCCGCCCGCCTGCGCGGAACGACGGGCACCCTGCTCGCCGCGCTGCTCGCCAGCCTGCTCCTGGTCGCCGTCGGTGCCGCGGTGCCCGCGCTGAGCCGTACGTACATCGACATGTTCCTGATCGGCGAGCAGACGTCGATGCTGGGGCCGCTGTTCGCCTCGATGGCGGCCATGGTGGCGCTGACCGCCGTACTCACGGGCCTGCAACAGGCGAACCTGCTGCGCGGACGCATCATCTCCTCCACGCTCAGCAGCGCCCGCTTCCTGCGGCACCTGCTGCGGCTGCCCGTCACCTTCTTCGCGCAGCGCAGCCCCGCCGACCTCGTCCAGCGCCTCCAGTCCAACGACGCGGTCGCCGAGACGCTGGCCCGCGACCTCGCCGCCGCGGGGGTGGACGGGGTGGTGGTGATCCTCTACGCCCTCCTGATGTGGACGTACGACCCCCAGCTGACGCTCGTCGGCGTCGTGGTGGCGCTGCTCAACGTCGTCGCCATGCGCGTCGTGATCCGGCTGCGGGCCACCCACACCCAGAAGCTGCGGGCGGACAGCGCACGGCTGACCAACACGTCGTACACCGGGCTCCAGCTGATCGAGACGATGAAGGCCACCGGCGGCGAGAACGGCTTCTTCCGCCGCTGGGCGGGACAGCACGCCACCACGCTGGACGTGCAGCAGCGCCTCGGCGTGCCGAGCGCGTTCCTCGCCGTCGTCGCGCCCACGCTCGCGACCCTCAACAGCGCGCTGATCCTGTGGATCGGCGGTCTGCGGGCCGTCGAGGGCCACATCTCCATCGGTCTGCTCGTCGCCTTCCAGGCGCTGGTGGCCCGCTTCACCGCGCCCATCAGCCGGCTCAACGGCGTGGCGGGCCGCATCCAGGACTTCGCCGCCGACGTCGCCCGGCTGAAGGACGTCGAGAGCTTCCCCGTCGACGTGCTGTACTCGCGCCGCGAGCCGGACGGCAGCACCCGCAGGCTCACCGGGCACGTGACCCTCGACGACATCACCTTCGGCTACAGCCCCCTGGACGCACCGCTGCTCACCGGCTTCTCGCTGGCGGTCGGTCCCGGGCAGCAGGTCGCCCTCGTCGGCGGGTCGGGCAGCGGCAAGTCGACCGTCTCCCGGCTGATCTCGGGGCTCTACACCCCGTGGGAGGGGACGATCCGCATCGACGGACAGCGGCTGGAGGACATCCCCCGCGGCGCGCTGGCCGCCTCCGTGTCCTTCGTCGACCAGGACGTCTTCCTCTTCGAGGGCACGGTCCGCGACAACGTGGCGCTGTGGGACCCCTCGATCCCCGACGAGGCCGTCGTCGCGGCCCTCCGGGACGCCGCGCTGTACGACGTGATCGCACGGCGCCCCGACGGCATCCACAGCCGCGTCGAGCAGGACGGCCGCAACTTCTCCGGCGGCCAGCGCCAGCGCCTCGAAATCGCCCGGGCGCTGGTCAGGCGGCCCAGCATCCTCGTACTCGACGAGGTGACGAGCGCGCTGGACGCCGAGACCGAGCGGATCATCATCGACAACCTGCGGCGGCGCGGCTGCGCCTGCGTCGTGATCGCCCACCGGCTGAGCACGGTGCGCGACAGCGACGAGATCGTCGTACTCGACCACGGCACGGTCGTCGAGCGCGGCCGCCACGAAGAGCTGGTCGCGGCCGGCGGGGCGTACGCCGCGCTCGTCAGGGAGCACTGACATGGCGTCCGTACACCCGGGCGCCGTCGAGGGCGCTCCCCCCGGACCCGACGCGGTGACCTGGGCGCTGGGCGGTCTCGGCGCGCCCGTCGACTGCTCCGGACTGCGCAGCCTCTCCCTGGAGGGGCCCCAGGTGCTGTGGCTCGTCGTGGGCGGAGCGCTCGACCTCTTCGCGGTCGACGCCGTCCAGCAGGGCCACTGGCACTTCCTCGGCCGCCTCGAAGCCGGGGCGCTGCTGCTCGGTCCCGTGGACGGCCCCCAGCACACCCTGATCGGCCGGCCGTCGCAGGACTGCCTGCTGCGGCGGATCCCGCTGCGGGAGCTCTGGCGGCAGCCCGGACACGCCGAGGGCCACGGCGACGCCCACGCGGTGTACGAGAGCCCTCTGGACCACGCCTTCGCGCTCGGAGTCGGACGCGGCCTCGGCGTGCTCTTCCAGGCCCCGCTCGACGGCCGCCCGGACAGCGACGGGGCGGTCGGCGACGACGACGTCCTGTGGATGCCGGTGTCGCCCGGCAGCGTGCAGTACGGCGCCTCCTACGGCCACGAGGCCGCGGGCGACCTGCTGATCGAGACCGCGATGTGGCAGCAGCTGGTCAACCAGCAGCACCGGCTGCTGTCGGCCGTCGACCACTGGATCGAGGAGCTGGAGCGCGCCCACGAGGACCGCACCGCGGCCGGTATCAAGGCCGGCGCGGCCGTGCGCGAGCGGGCCGACCAGGCCCTGGTCGCCTCCATCGGCCGCCCCGACCGGTCCGGGCGCGGTACGACGGAGACCGACCGCTCGGGCGACGACGCCACGTTCGCCGTCTGCCGCCGGGTCGCGGAGGCCGCGGGCATCACCCTCACCGAGCCGCCCAGGGGCGGCGCCGTCAACGACCGCGTCACCCCCGTCGAACGCATCGCGCTGCACTCCCGCGTCCGCACCCGCGACGTCCGGCTCGACGGACGCTGGTGGCGGACGGACTTCGGCCCGCTGGTCGGCCGCCGCGCCAAGTCCGGTGCGCCCGTCGCGCTGGTGTGGCGGCGCGGACGGTACGAGGCGCTCAACCCGGCATCGGGCCTGCGCATCCGCGTCGGCAAGGACAACGCGGACGACTTCGAGCCGCGCGCGGTCATGTTCTACCGCCCCCTGCCCGACCGCCCGGCGACCCCGTGGGGGCTGCTGCGCTTCAGCCTCCGGGACACCCGGTTCGACCTGCGCAACCTGCTGCTGAGCGGCCTGGTGACGGTCGGCCTCGGCGGCCTGGTGCCGATCGCGACCGGCCAGGTGCTCGGCGTGTACGTACCGAACGCCGAGAGCGGGCTCATCGCGCAGGTCTCACTCGCCGTCATGATCACCAGCATCGTCACGGCGTCGTTCATGCTGCTCCAGAACCTCACCATCCTGCGCATGGAGGGCCGCATCGAGGCGACCCTCCAGCCCGCCGTCTGGGACCGCCTGCTGAGGCTGCCCACGAGGTTCTTCACCGAACGCTCCACCGGCGAGCTGGCGAGCGCCGCGATGGGCATCAGCGCCATCCGCCGGGTGCTCTCGGGGCTCGGCCCGGTGGCCGTGCAGGCGAGCACGGTGGGCGCGATGAACGTCGTGCTGCTGTTCTGGTTCAGCGTGCCGCTGGCGCTCGCGGCGGTCGCCATGCTGGTGGTCATCGGCGCGGTGTTCCTCGCGATGGGCCTGTGGCAGGTGCGCTGGCAGCGGCGGCTGGTCGAGCTCGGCAACAAGCTGAACAACCAGGCGTTCCAGACCCTGCGGGGACTGCCCAAGCTGCGGGTCGCCGCCGCCGAGAGCTTCGCGTACGCCGCCTGGGCCCGGGAGTTCGCCCGCTCGCGCGAACTGCAGCAGCGCGCGGGCCGCGTCAAGAACCTCACCACGGTCCTCGACGCCGTCTACCTCCCGCTCTGCTCGCTGAGCATGTTCATGCTGCTGGCGGGGCCGGCCCGGGGCAGCATGTCGGCCGGCGCGTTCCTGACCTTCAGCACGGCCGTCACCATGCTGCTCACCTCGGTCACCCAGCTGACCGGCGCGCTCATCTCGGTGGCCGCCGTCCTGCCCATGTTCGAGCAGATCAAGCCGGTCCTCGACGAGGCTCCCGAGGTGCGGGGCGCGAGCGCGCAGCCCGGCGTCCTGTCCGGCGCCGTAGAGGCCAAGAAGCTTTCCTTCCGCTACACCGACGACGGGCCGCTGGTGCTCGACGACGTGTCGCTCGACGTACGGCCCGGCGAGTTCGTGGCGATCGTCGGCCCCAGCGGCTGCGGCAAGTCGACCCTGCTGCGGCTCCTCATCGGCTTCGACAAGCCCGTGTCGGGCAGTGTGCTCTACGACGGCCAGGACCTGGCGGCACTCGACCGGGCCGCCGTACGCCGCCAGTGCGGCGTCGTCCTCCAGAACGCGCAGCCGCTCACCGGGTCGATCCTGGAGTGCATCAGCGGCGCGGAGGTCTTCTCCCAGGAGGAGGTGTGGGAGGCCGCCGAGATGGCCGGCCTGGCGGAGGACATCAGGCGGATGCCGATGGGGCTGCACACGATGATCTCGGGCGGCGGCGCGATCTCGGGCGGCCAGCGCCAGCGCCTGATGATCGCTCAGGCGCTGGTGCGGCGTCCGCGCATCCTCTTCTTCGACGAGGCCACCAGCGCACTGGACAACGAGACGCAGCGCATCGTCATGGAGAGCACCCGCCGGCTGAGCGCCGGCCGCCTGGTGATCGCCCACCGGCTGTCCACCGTCATGGACGCCGACCGGGTGCTCGTCATGGACGACGGCCGGATCGTCGAACAGGGGCCGCCCGCCCGGCTGCTGGCCGACCCGGGCGGCCGGCTGCACGAACTGGTGCGGCGCCAACTGGCGTGAAGTGGTGCGGGCGCCGGCCAGGACCCGTCCCGCGCCCGCACGGTACGAAGCCGCGCGGGGCGGCCGTCAGCCCAGCGCCTTGAGCATCTCGCGTGCCAGGGGACCGGACGACGCCGGATTCTGTCCGGTGTACAGGTTCCGGTCCACGACGGTGTACGGCGCCCACGGCTCGCCCTCGCGGTAGTCCGCGCCGAGCTGTACGAGCCGGTCCTGGAGCAGCCACCGGGCCTTCCCGGCGAAGCCGGCCCCGGCCTCCTCCGCGTTGCTGAACCCGGTCAGCCGGTAGCCCGCGAACGGTGAGCCGCCCGGGGCGTTCTCCGTGGCCAGCAGGGCCGCGGGCGCGTGGCACACGATGCCCAGCGGCTTGCCCGAGGCCAGCGTGCCGGTCAGCACCGCGGCCGACTCCTCGCTGACCGACAGGTCCTCCATCGGGCCGTGGCCGCCCGGGTAGAACACGGCGTCGTAGTCGGCCGCGTCCACCTCCTCCAGCTTCAACGGCCGCTGCAGTTCCTCGAAGGAGGCGATGGCCCGCACCACGCGGTCGGCGCCCTCGGGGCCGCCGTTCACCTCCGGGGCCAGGCTGGCCCGGTCCACCGTGGGCACGACGCCGCCCGGCGTCGCCACGAGGACCTCGTGCCCGGCGCCGGTGAACACCTCATGGGGGGCGACGACCTCCTCGGCCCAGAAACCGGTCGGGTGGCGGGTGCCGTCGGCCAGCGTCCAGTGATCGGCGCCGGTCACCACGAAGAGGATCTTCGACATGAAGCACTCCCTTGTCAGTCGGTCTCGTCCGTCAGTCGGTGTCGTCCGTCGGTCCGTCTCGCCCGCCGGGCGTCTGCTCAGTCGATCCGGAGTTCACCCATCGCGCTCCACCCGTCGGCGCCCTCGACGGTCGTGCTGACGATGTCGGGCGTGCGGCGGACCAGGGGGCGCATCGTGTCCAACGCGGCCTTGAAGTGGGCCGAGCCGACGTGCGCCTCGGCGGCGTCGTCCTGGAACGCCTCGACCAGTACGTACGTGTCCGGTTCGTCGAGGCTGCGCGACCATTCGAACCACAGGTTGCCCGGCTCGGCCCTCGTGGCCTCCGTGAAGGCCGCGACGTGCTGCGGCCACGCGTCGACGTACTCGGGCTTCACCGGAAACTTAACAACAATGAAGATCATTCGGGCATTCTATGTCGCACTCGTTCAAGCTACGCCAGTCGCTCCTTCCGGCCGGAGCGTGACACGAGGCAGCCGCACGACCCCCGGCCGTGAAAACGCCTGGAGCGGGGATAGCGCGCATAGCGGGCATAGTGACGCGTCGACGTATCGAGTGTGCGCATCGGCGTCTTATTTGAGACACTGATGTCTCAGGCGAGACCGTGCGGTGTCGCCGCGCCCGCTCGCTAGGACCAGAAACAGGAAACCCATGCACCCCGCCCCCGCCCGGCAAGACACCCGGGCTCAGCTCGATCCCCGGCGCTGGGCCGTCCTCACGATCCTCTCCGGCAGCCTGCTGCTGATCGCGATGGACACCACGATCCTCAACGTCGCCTTCCCCTCCCTCGTCGCCGATCTGCGGCCGAGTTCCGTGCAGCAGTTGTGGATCATCGACGTGTACGCGCTCGCGCTCTCCGGTGTGCTGGTCACCGCCGGTGCGCTCGGCGACCGCTGGGGGCGCAAGCGCATGCTGCTCCTCGGCTTCGGCGTCTTCGCGCTGGCGTCGCTGATCGCCGTGTTCGCCACCGCGCCGTGGCAGGTCATCGCCGCCCGCGCGCTGCTCGGCGTCGGCGGCGCGGCCATCATGCCGTCGACCCTGTCGATCCTGCGGCACGTCTTCACCGACGCCCGCGAGCGCGCTCTCGCGTACGCGGTGTGGGCGGCGGTCTTCGGCGGCGGCATGGCGCTCGGCCCGGTGGTGGGCGGTCTGCTGGTGGAGAGGAACGGCTGGCAGTCGGCGTTCCTGCTCAACATCCCGGTCGCGCTGGGCGTCATCGCCTTCGGCCTGTGGCTGCTGCCCGAATCGCGCCGGCCGAGGGACGGGCGCTGGGACTGGTGGGGTGTCGGGCAGTCGGTCGTCGGCATGCTCGCCCTCGCGGGAGGCGTCAAGCAGCTCGGGAAGGGCGGCCCCGCCGACCCGGTGGC
This sequence comes from Streptomyces sp. NPDC054887, assembly GCF_053610585.1. Classification (NCBI taxonomy): domain Bacteria; kingdom Bacillati; phylum Actinomycetota; class Actinomycetes; order Kitasatosporales; family Streptomycetaceae; genus Streptomyces; species Streptomyces sp. NPDC054887. Next base: position 35,268 of record NZ_JBSGYQ010000020.1, read on the forward strand.
CTGGGCGCTGCTGGTCCTCGCCGCGGTCGCGCTGACCGTGTTCGTACGCCGGCAACTGAGGCTCGAACAGCCCCTGTTGCAGGTACGGCTGTTCGCGAGCCGGTCGTTCAGCATCGCCGCCGCGGCGATCTTCCTCGGGATGATCGCGCTCGGGTCGGCGCTGTTCCTGATCACGCAGTGGTTCCAGTACGGCGAGGGCTACACCCCGCTGGAGGCCGGCGTCCGGCTGCTCCCCGCGCCCCTCGGCCTGGTCGTCACCTCACTGGTGACGCCCGCGCTGATGCATCGGCTCCCGATCCGCCACGTACTGGGCGGCGGTCTGCTGATGATGACCGCCGGTCTCGCACTGCCCTGGACGTTCCAGCGGGCCGGCGTGCTCGACTACCCGTCCGTCGCGTTCGCCCTGGCGGTGCTCGGCTGCGGTGTCGGCATCGCCACCACGGTCGCCTCGGTCACCCTGATGGCAGCCGCCCCCGCCCGCGACGTCAGCGGCGCCGCGGCCATCGAGGAGACCTGCTACGAACTGGGCGCGGCGATGGGCGTCGCCATCCTGGGCAGCGTGGCCTCCGCGCTGTACCGGGCGCATTTGCCCGCGCTCGGCCTCGACAGCGCGTCGACGGCGGCCGTGCGCGACTCCGTGGGCGAGGCCGCGCACCTGGCCGCCCGTACCGGCGGCCCGGAGGGCGCCGCACTGCTCGACAAGGTCGCCACGGCCTTCACCGCGGGCATGACGCCGACCTTCCTGCTCGCCGCGGCGCTGCCCGTCGCGGCGGCGGCGCTCGCCTGGGCGAAGATCCCCAAGGACCTCCGCCCGACGGAGAACGCGCACTGACGCCTGCCCCCGGGACGGCGCCCCCTACCCGTAGTACTGGAGAGCTACGCGCGAGGTGCGCTCCCGGGCGGGACGCCGACCACGAGGTGTGATCCATACCTTCCCTACCGGAAGCCCGAATGGGACCCGGTACGGAAAGGACCACCCTCCATGGCGTCCCGCCCTCACCCCGGCCGCTCGCGCCGCACCCTGCTCGCCGCGCTGGTCATCGCCGCGGTCGCCGTCCCGGTGTCGGGCGCGGCCCGCCCGTCCGCCGTCCCGGCGCCCGCGCCGTCCGCCCCGGCCCCGCTGCGGGCCGCCACCCCGGCGGACCTGGCCCAGCGGTACGCCGCCAACCGGGACGGCATCCGGGCCGCCGAACGCGCGGCCGCCGGCCACGGCGACCGGAGGCGGGCCGCCGCACTGCGCGCCATGGCGGGCCCGGAGCGCCACGTCCTCGCCTTCGACGGCCGCGACGGCGGCCGCGCCGCCGAAGTGTTCGGCGACCTGTCCGGGGCCGAGCGGATCGCCGTCCTCGTGCCGGGGTCGGACACCAGCCTCGACCGGTACGGACGCCTCCGGGCCGGCGCGACGGCGCTCCATCGCGCACTGGGCGGCCGTTCCGCCGTCGTGGCCTGGCTCGGCTACCGGACGCCGGGCACGGTGAGCCCGGAGGTGCTGACGCCGGGCCGCGCGGACGACGCCGCCCCCGCGCTGCGCCGGTTCGCGGCCCAACTGCGCGCGGCCAGACCCGAAGCCCGCACCTCCCTGCTGTGCCACTCGTACGGTTCCGTGGTCTGCGGCCGGGCCGCGGCCGGGCTCGACGTCGCGAACCTTGTGCTGTACGGCAGCCCCGGGGCCGGCGCCGACGACGTCGCCGCTCTGCGCACGCGCGCCGCCGTCTGGGCCGGCCGCGGCGCCGGTGACTGGATCGCCCACGTACCGCACGCACGGTTGCGCCTTCCCTTCGCCACTGTCGGGCTGGGGGCCGATCCGGTCTCGCCGGCGTTCGGCGCCCGGGTGTTCCCGGCGGGCGACGGCGGCCACAGCGACTATCTGCGGCCCGGCTCCGTGTCCCTGGCGAACATCGCCCGGATCGTCCGGGGCGGGACGCCTTCCCGGGAGGGCCGTCATGCGTGAACTCGCCCGGCGGATCGACACGGCGACTCCGCCCGGCCGCGACCGGGCCGTCGACGCGCTGCGGGCCCTGGCGATCCTCGGCGTCGTGCTCGGCCACTGGCTGGTGACGGCCCTTGTCTCCGACACCGGCGCCGTACGGGCCGCGAGCCCGCTGCGGTCCATGCCCCAGTTCACCCCGGTCTCCTGGCTGTTCCAGACCCTGGCCGTCTTCTTCTTGGTCGGCGGGCTGGTGGGGGCACGCGGTTACGCCGCCGCCCGAGCCAGGGGCGTGACGTACGGGCAGTGGCTCGCCGCCCGGACGGTCCGGCTGAGCCGGCCGGTCGCCGCCGTGCTGGTGGTATGGGCCCTGGCGGCGGGCCTGATGCTCGCGGCGGGGGCGAGCCCCGAGACCGTGCGCGCGCTGCTGAAACTGGTGCTGTCGCCGCTCTGGTTCCTGCTGGTCTTCGCCGCCCTGACGGCGGCGACCCCCCTGGCGGCCAGGCTGCATCCGCTGTGGCCGCTCGCCGTCGTACTCCACGTCGACCTGGTCCGCTTCGGGCTCGGCGGGCCCGCCTGGACCGGCTGGGCCAACGTGGCGGCGGGCTGGCTGGTCCCGTACTGCCTGGGAGCCGCATGGGCCCGCGGCGGTCCGCCGGGCCACGCGACGGGCTGGGCCCTGCTGACCGGCGGCACCGCCGCCACGGCCCTCCTGGTCCTGTACGGCGGCTACCCGGCGTCCATGGTCGGAGTGCCGGGCGCCGGCGTCTCCAACCTCGCCCCGCCGACCCTCGCCGCCGTCACGTTCGGCCTCGCCCAGTGCGGCGCGGCGGCGCTGCTGCTCGGACCGCTGCGCCGGGTACTGCGGCGGCCCGCCGCCTGGGCGGCGGTGGCGCTGGTCAACCTCTCCGCGATGACCGTCTTCCTCTGGCACCAGACCGCGATGATGGCGGTCACAGCCGTGGGACTGCTCGCCGACGGGCCCCTGACCGGCCTGCACACCGTGCCCGACGGCGCCGGGTGGGTGTTCGCCCGGCTGGCGTGGCTGCCGGTGTTCGCCGCGGCGCTCGCGGTGTGCCGGGCGGCGTTCCACTCGTACGAACAGCCCCGCGTGCGCGAGGTGTTGGAGAACAGCAGGGTGGTGCGCGAAGGGCGTCCCGCCCGTGAGCCGGAGGTACGGCGTGCTTAGGGTTGACCTGGTGAAGAAGATCGACGGGCGGCGGTCGGCGGCGGCGCTGCGGAGGCTGCCCCGCACCCTGCGCGAGGACCTGTGGACCGGAGCCGCCGCTCCGCTGCCGCGCGGCGGACGTCCCGGCTGGCTGATGTGGCAGCCGGTCGTCGTGCTCGTGCTGGTCATGTGCGCGGGGCTCCTCGCGGTGTTCAACGTCAACCACCTCGAATCGGCTTCGGGGCACGGCCTGGGAACCCGGTACGCCCTGCTGCTCGGCGGGCCCCAGTCGCTCGCACTCGTCGTCGCGGTGTTCCGGCCGGTGGCGGCGTGGTGGCTGGTGACCGTCTCCACGGTCGTCGTCGCCTGGCTCTCGGTCGCGCAGGTCACCGGGCAAAAGGCGCTGGTGTGGACCGGTCCGGGCGCGGCCCCGGTGCCCGTCGGCCCGCAGTACCCCTGGGACCCGCTGTTCCCCTGGACCGGCGCCGGCATCGCCGCGCAGGCCGGAGTGCTCTTCCTGCTGGCCCTGCGGCTGCGACCCCGCGTCGCGGCCGAGGCCCTGGCGATCAGCCTCCTGGCGGGTCTGCTCTGCGGGGCGCTGCTTCCCTTCGGCCCCTTGGGCGGCGTCGGCCGCGCCACCGGCATCCTCACCGCCGCGGTGGTGGTCGGCGGCTCTCTGCGCGGCCGTCAGGTGGCGCGCACGGAGCTGGTCGTCCAGGAGGAGATGACGGCCGGGGAACGGGCGCGGCGCACCCTCCTGGAAGAGCGCAACCGGATCGCCCGCGAGCTGCACGACGTCGTCGCCCACCACATGTCGGTCATCTCCATCCAGGCCCAGGTCGCCCCCCACCTCGTCGACAACCCGTCCGAAGCACTGCGCGAGAACCTCGCCGGCATCCGGGAGAACGCCGTCGGCGCGCTCGCCGAACTGCGCCGGGTGCTCGGCGTACTGCGCTCCGAGGACGCCCTGTCGCACGCCGTGCGCCACGCCCCGCAGCCCACGCTCGACCGGTTGGACGAACTGGTCGCCAACGTGCGCGGCGCCGGGCTCACGGTCGCCACGCGGATTACCGGGGAACGGCGCCCGCTGCCACCCGGCGTCGAGCTCTCGGCGTTCCGCATCGTGCAGGAGGCGCTCAGCAACGTGATGCGGCACGCGCCGGGGGCGCGGGCGCGGGTGGAGATCGGGTACCGGTCGACGAGCCTCTCGGTCCGGGTCACCAACACCGCGCCGGACGGGCCGCCCGCGCCCTCGCGGGGCGCCGGACACGGACTGCTGGGCATGCGCGAACGCACTGCCATGCTGGGCGGAGACTTCGCCGGCGGGCCCGTGCCCGGAGGCGGTTACGAGATAATGGCGACACTTCCCCTGGAGGGCGGTCCATGACCATCCGCGTGCTCATAGCCGACGACCAGATGATGGTCCGCCAGGGATTCACGGTGCTGCTCGACGCCGAACCCGGGATCGAGGTCGTTGGCCAGGCCGTGGACGGCCTCGACGCCGTCGCCAAGGTCGCCGAACTGTGCCCGGACGTCGTCCTGATGGACATCCGCATGCCCGTGCTCGGCGGCATCGACGCGACCCGGCGCATCACCGAACCTGCCGCCTCCACCGTCAAGGTCCTGGTCCTGACCACCTTCGACCTCGACGAGTACGTGTACGAGGCGCTGCGCGCGGGCGCCTCGGGGTTCCTCCTCAAGGACGCGTCGGCCGACGAACTCGCCCGGGCGGTCAGGGTGGTGGCGGCCGGCGACGCACTGCTCGCCCCGAACATCACGAAGCGTCTGATCACGGAGTTCTCCCGGCTGAGCGACGGGCCCCGCGCCCCGCTCAAGGACCGTGTCGGCGACCTGACGGAACGGGAGACCGAGGTGCTGTCGCTGGTCGCGCAGGGCCTGTCGAACGCGGAGATCGCGGTGCGGCTGGTGGTGGCGGAGCAGACCGTCAAGACCCACGTCAGCCGCATCCTGCTCAAACTGGGCCTGCGCGACCGGACCCAGGCCGCCGTCTTCGCGTACGAGACGGGTCTGGTGCGCCCGACCGGATACTGAACCGCCGGGGGAACGGACCGCCGGGCGGCTGAGCTGCCGGCCCGGTGAGTCGCGCTGCCCCCGAGCCGCGCGGCCGTCGGCCGCCGCGCTACCCGGCCGCCCGCGGGATCAGCAGCCCCGCGGCCGACTTCGCCGCCGTCAGGGCCCGGCCGCGGTCGCCGCCGGGCTGGCCCAGGACGACGCGGGTGCTCAGGCCGTCCAGCAGGGCCAGCAGTTGCGAGGCACGCGCCGGTATGTCCATCGGCGCGAACCGTTCGCGCTCCACGCCCCTGGCGAGCAGCGCCTCCAGGTCCTCCTGCCAGCCCCGGTCCATCTCCTCCTGCGCCTGGCGCAGATCCTCGTTGGCGGGCGTACGGGCCCAGAGCTCGATCCACAGCGTCCAGCGCGGGTCGCGCGGCCCGCGCGGCAGGTACAGCTCCAGGAACCGGTCGAGCTTGCGCTCCGCCGTCGTCCGGCGGCCCAGCAGGACCCGGCGTTCGTCGGCGAGGTCGCTCTCGCTCCACCGCAGCGCCTCCAGCAGCAGCCGGTCCTTGCTGCCGAAGTAGTAGAGGATGTGGCCGCCGCTGGTCTCCAGCCGCTCGGCGAGCGCGGACATGGTGAGCGCGGCCAGGCCGTGCTCGGCGATGAGCGCCATGGCCTCCTCGAGCATCCGCTCCTGGGCGATGTGCCCGTCGCGCCGTCGCGCCGCTCCCGCCACCCGATTCCCCTTAGCCGTCCGTGCCGTCTGTACCGATGTCACGACCTTAGCCGCGGATTCTCGCCGGGGTCTTGACGGGTGGGGGAGCCACACCGCATCTTGAATGCCGTTCTAACTCTTAGAACGGCATTCAAGATCTGGTGGGAGTGGCATGGCGACGCACATGGCCGGGCGGCAGCAGACCGACGAGGTGTTCCGGGTCGAGACCCACGGCATCGACCGCATCCCGGACGACGAACGGCACGGCAGCGCGAAGGACCTCTTCTGGCTCTGGTTCGGCTCGAACCTGACCTTCACCTACGTCATCAACGGGGCGCTCGCCGTCGCCTTCGGACTGTCCTTCTGGCAGGCGACCGCCGTCGTGGTCGTCGGCGGGCTCGCCTTCTTCGTCATCAGCGCCGCCGGCCTCAGCGGAGTCCGTACCGGTACGGCCACGCTCGTGATCTCCCGCGCCGCCTTCGGCACGCGCGGCAACTGGCCCGCCGGAGTGCTCAACTGGATCGTCAGCATCGGCTACACCATCGTCAACACGGTGGTCGGCACGCTGGCCCTGGAGGTCTTCTTCGCCGAGATCGGCTGGCAGGGCGGCGACACCGCCCGCGCCCTCGCTCTCCTGGTCACGCTCACCCTGACCTTCGCGGTCGCCATGTGGGGGCACGCCACCGTGCAGTTCGCCGAACGCTGGATGGCGTACGCCCTGGCCGCCGGCTTCGCCGCCCTGCTCGTCTTCGTCCTGCCCGGCGCCGACACCGCCGCCCCCGCGACCGGACCCGGCGCGGCCGGCTGGAGCCTGGCGTTCGTCGTCATGCTGGCGAGCCCGTTCTCGTACGTGCCGATGCCCGCCGACTACACCCGCTACCTGCCCGAGTCCACCTCGCTGCGCTCCCTCACCTGGAGCGGCGCCCTCGGCGGGTTCCTGTCCTCGGTCGCGCTGGGCGTGGCCGGTGTCGCCGCCGCCACCCAGACGGACATGACGGACGCGGTGGCCGGGACCGAGACGCTCCTGCCCGGCTGGTTCCAGCCGGTCTTCCTGGCCCTCGTCCTCCTCGGCTCCGTCACGAACTCGATCATCACGCTCTACTCGTCCAGCCTGAACCTCCAGGTGCTCGGCATCCCCTGGAGCCGGTCGAGGGCCATCCTCATCAGCGCCGCCGTCACCGCCGCCGGCTCGCTCTGGGCCCTCTTCTTCGCCGACTTCACCGAGTCGCTGCTGTCCTTCCTCTCCCTGCTCATCATCGTCTTCGCCCCGTGGAGCGGTGTCTTCCTGACCGACATGGTGCTGCGCCGCTGCCGGTACGACGCCGAGGCCCTGCACGCGGGGCCGGGCGGCGCGTACGGATACCGGGCGGGCTACCACCCGGCGGGCATGGCCGCGCTCCTCACCGGCATCGTCTTCGCCGCCCTCACCTGCGACTCCGCCCTGTGGACCGGCCCCCTGGTCGCGCCCCTCGGCGGCGCCGACCTCACGCTCCTCGGCTCGGTCGTCTCCGCTCTCACCTACTGGGCGCTGGTCGCCCGCAAGCCGCTGCGTCCCGCCCGCTGACACGCCCGTACCACCCGCACCGCACGCACAGGAGCGCATTCCCCATGACCCGCACCACCCCGGCCGATCTGGTCCTCGTCAACGCCCGCATCCACACCGTGGACGCCCGACTGCCCCACGCCCGGGCGCTGGCCGTACGGGACGGGCGCATCGCCTGGCTCGGCGGGGACGCCGGAGCCGCGCGGTGGACCGGCCCGGACACCGAGGTCCTCGACGCGGGCGGGCGGCTCGTGCTGCCCGGCTTCATCGACGCCCACAACCACGTCCGGCTCGGCTCGGACGACGCCTGCGTCCAGCTCGCCGGCGTCCGCACGCTCGACGGCGTCCACGAGCGCATCCGCGCCTGGCGCACCGCGCACCCCGACGCCGAGTGGATCGAGGCGGAGGCGTTCGACTACTCGGCGATCCCGGGCGGCCGCATGCCGCGCGCGGCGGACCTCGACCCGGTCACCGGCGACACCCCCGCCTTCGTCCTCAGCTACGACGTGCACACCGCCTGGCTCAACACGGCGGCCATGCGCCGCCTCGGCGTCGCCAGGGGCCGTACGCGTCTACCCTTCGGCGAGGCCGAGACCGACCCGGCGACCGGCGAACCCACCGGCTTCGTCACGGACTTCGCCGTCAAGGGCCTCTCCCGCGACGGCCACCGCGCCCTGCGTGAGCTCGGCGTGCCGTGGGCGTCGCCCGACCGGCAGTACGGGCGTCTCGCCCGCAGCCTCGACGACGCGATCCGCTACGGCATCACCACCGTCGTCGAGCCGCAGAACTCGCTCGACGACCTCGCCCTGTACGAGCGGGCCCGCGCCGAGGGCCGGCTCCGTTCGCGGATCGTCGCGGCCCTCTTCCACCCGCGCGGCACCACCGACGCCGACCTCGACGCCTTCGCCGAGGCCGCACGCCGCTTCGACGACGACAGGCTGAACGTCGGCCCGCTCAAGCTCTACATCGACGACGTCGTCGAGCCCCGCACCGCCGCCCTGCTGGAGCCCTACGCCGGCTGCGGCCACCACCGGGGCGAGACCTTCTACCCGCCCGAGGAGTTCGCGCGGCTGCTGACCCGGCTGGACGCGCGCGGCTTCCAGTGCTTCGTCCACGCCACCGGCGACCGGGGCATCCGGACCGTCCTCGACGCCGTCGCGCGCGCCCGCGAGGCCAACGGCCCGCGCGACGCCCGCCACCAGGTCGTGCACGTCGAATGCCTCGACCCCGAGGACACCCCGCGCTTCCGGGAGCTCGGTGTCGTCGCCTGCATGCAGCCGCGCCACAGCGCCCCGGAGATCGCCGGGCCCGGCAAGGACTGGGCGGCGAACGTCGGAGAGGACCGCTGGCACAAGGCGTGGCCGATGCGCAGCCTGCACGAGGCCGGCGCCGTGCTCGCCTTCTCCAGCGACTGGAACGTCGCCGAGATGGACCCGATGGTCGGCATCTACACCGCCGTCACGCGCCGCCCGCTCGGCGGCGGGGAGCCGTGGATGCCCGGGGAGACCGTCGACGTGGCGACCGCCGTGCACGGCTACACGATGGGATCGGCGTACGCCAACTTCCTGGAGCACGAACGGGGTTCGCTGACCGTGGGCAAGCTCGCCGACTTCGTCGTCCTGTCCCGCGACATCCTGGACATCGCTCCCGAGTACATCCCCGGCACCGTCGCCGAGACCGTGGTGGTGGGCGGCGAAGTGGTGGTCACGGCGTCATAGCCAGCCGTTGCGGCGGAACGCGCGGTGGATGGCGAAGCAGGCGACGGCCATGACGGCGAGGGCGAGCGGATAGCCGTACGTCCACCGCAGTTCGGGCATGTGGTCGAAGTTCATGCCGTAGACACCGCAGATCATGGTCGGTACGGCGATGATCGCGGCCCACGACGTGATCTTGCGCATGTCCTCGTTCTGCGTGATCGTCACCTGCGCCAGATGGGCCTGGAGGATCGAGTCGAGCAGCCCTTCGAAGGCGGTGATCTGCTCGGCCGTCCTCGCCAGATGCCCGGCGACGTCGCGGAAGTAGGTGCGGAGCTCGTCGCCGACGGTCGGCATCGGCTCCGTGGCCAGCTGACGCAGCGGCCCGGCCAGCGGCGCCACGGCCCGCTTGAGTTCGAGCAGTTCCCGCTTGAGCTGGTAGATCCGGCCGGCGTCGCCGCGCCCCGCCGGCTCGCTGAACACGGCGCTCTCGACCGCGTCCAGGTCGTGCTGCACGGCCTCCGCCACCACCAGGTACTCGTCGACCACGTGGTCGGCGACGGCGTGCAGCACGGCGGCGGGACCCGTCGCCAGCCGCTCGGGCGTCGACTCCAGATGCTCGCGGAGCGGTCCCAGCGAGCCCCGGCCGCCGTGCCGGACGGTGATGACGAAGTCGGGGCCCGTGAACACCATGAGGTCTCCGGTGTCCACGATCTCGCTGGTGGTGGTCAGCTCGGCGTGCTCGACGTAGTGGACGGTCTTGAAGACCGAGAACAGCACGTCGTCGTACCGCTCCACCTTCGGCCGCTGATGCGCCTGAACGGCGTCCTCCACGGCCAGCGGGTGGAGTCCGAAGAGCTCGGCGAGACCGGCGAACTCCTCCTCGGAGGGTTCGTGCAGTCCGATCCAGACGAACCCCTGGCCGGCCTTGCGCACCCGCCCCAGGGCCTCCTCCGCCGGGCAGTCGCCGGGCCGGCGCGTGCCGTCCTCGTAGACCACGCAGTTCACGACCGCGCTGCCGAGCGGCGAACGCGTGGGATGGCTCAGATCCACGTTCGGGCGGTAGGCGCGGCGGACCGCCCGGCTGAGCGTGCGGATCAACGGCATGGAGTGCTCCTTCGGCGAATCGGCGGCCAGTGTGCCATTGCGGTGCGGACCGGCCGCCGACGGGGGCGGGACATGCCTGGCGGGGCCGTACACTCCGAACCATGAGTCGCAGCGCGAGGGCAGCGGGGGAGTTCCCCGGCCGGGCCCCTCATGCCCGGTGCCGGGCCCTGCACGGCCACGGCTAGCGATTCCCCTCCCGGGCACAGGCCCGGGTCGTGCCCGCCGGTTCCTCGTCCGGCCTTCGCTCTGCCGCGCGAGTGCAGCGCTTCCTCCCCCTTTTCATCCCCTTCTTCCTTCTTGTGCTTCGCACACCTCCGCCCGGGGCCCCAGAGCCCGGGCGCAGTCTCCGCCGACGCCGGACGACCGGCCGACGCCGTAATCCCTTTCGAGAGGACCCCTGTGCAGTTGAGCGAGTTGCTGGCCGGCCACGACCACGAGGTCCTCACGGGGGACGCCGGGGCGACGATCACCGCCGGCACCTGCTTCGACGCCCACAGGGCGGCGCCGGGTTCCCTGTTCATCGCCGTGCCGGGGCACGCCGGCGGCGGCCCCGGCGGAGTCGGCCACGCCGTCGCGCGCGGCGCGGTGGCCGTACTCGTCGAAGGCGACGGCGCGGGTACGGACGCGGACAAGGGCTTGACGGCGTCGGTCTCCGCGGCGGCCGCGGGCGCCTGCGTCGTGCGGGTGCCGGACATCCGCAGGGCCGCCGCTGCACTCGCCTCCCGCTACCACCGGGAACCGGGGCGCGGCATGGACATGGTGGCTGTCACCGGCACCAACGGGAAGACCTCCGTCTCGTACATGGTCGAGTCGCTGCTGCGGATCGCCGGGGGCGTCCGGGTGGGTGTGATCGGAACGGGCGGCAACCGGATCGGGGACGAGACGATCCCCATGCCGAGGACGGTGCTGACCACGCCCGAATCACCGGACTTCCAGTACCTCCTGGGGCGCATGCGGGACCGCGAGGTCTCCACGGTGGTCCTGGAGGCGACCTCCATGGGCCTGCTCACGCACCGGGTCGACGACTCCTTCATCGACATCGGCGTCTTCACCAACCTCACCCAGGACCACTTGGACGACCACGGAACGATGGAGCACTACCGGGACGCCAAACTGCGCCTCTTCGAAGGGCTCTGCCGGCGGGCGGTCGTCAACCTGGACGACGCGGTGGGCGCCTCGATCGTGGCGATGATGCCGGGGGCGGTGACGACCTACGCCCTCGACACCGAGGCGGACTACCGGGCGACCGGCCTGAGCACGGACAGCCGGGGCACGCGCTTCACGCTCCACCACGGCGGACGCGAGTACCCGGCGGCGATTCCCGTGCCCGGCCGGTTCTCGGTCGCCAACGCGCTGGCCACCGTCGCCGCCTGCCACGCTCTGGGGTACGACCTGGCGGGGCTGGTCGCCGCGCTCGACCGGATGCCGACGGCCCCCGGGCGCTTCGAACGCTTCCGGACGCCGTCCGGTACGACCGTCGTCGTGGACTACGCGCACTCGCCCGACTCGCTCGACAAGGTGCTGACCACCGTCCGTGATTTCGCCCGGGGACGCATCGTGACGGTCTTCGGCTGCGGCGGCGACCGCGACAGCACCAAGCGGGCCGAGATGGGCGAGATCGCCGGAACGCACTCCGACCTGTGCGTGCTGACCTCGGACAACCCCCGGAACGAGGACCCCGAGCAGATCCTCGACCAGATCACGCCCGGTCTAGAAGCGACCGGAACCCCCTTCGAGCGGTACGCCGACCGCCGCGCCGCCATCGCGTACGCGCTGTCCGCCGCCGGGCCCGACGACATCGTGCTGGTCGCGGGGAAGGGCAGCGAGCCGTACCAGATCGTCGGCGAGCGGCTGATCCCGTTCAACGACATGGAGACGGTGCGCGAGCTCTGCGACGAGGTGTAGGGCCCGGTCGGGGCCGACCGGTCGCCCCCGGCGTGCGGACCGTCCGCCGACGGGGGGTGCGGCCGCCGGGTCAGCCGTCCGCCATGATGAGGGCCGACGAGGGGGCGACGGTGGGACTGTCACACGGGGGCACGGAACGGGGCAGGGCGCCGGCGGCGTCGTCGGTCGCCATGGCGGTGCTCTGGCTGGAGGGCGTGGCGCTGCTGATCGCGGCGCCGCTGCTGGGAGCGGTGCCGCAGGCGGGTACGGGCGGCGTGCTGCCCGTACTGCTGCCCGTCGTGCTGGCGGCGCTCGTCCCCTGCGCCGCGCTGCTGACCGTCTCTCACGTACTGCCGGCCGTCGCCCTCGGCCACGGGTGGGCGCGGCGCAGGGGCAGCGCGAGACGCGGGTGGCGGGTGGCGGCCGTCGCCGTGCCGGCGCTGCTGCTCCCGGTGGGGGTGCCGCTGCTCGTGGTGGTTCTGTACGCCCCGGGCGACGCCCCCGGCTCGTGGCCCGAGGCCCGCGACTGGCTCACGTACGCCGCTGTCGTCTACGGCGTCTCCCTTGCGGCGTCCCTGGCCGCGCACCGGTCGGTGCTGCGGGCGGACGCCGGCGGCCGTTCGCCGTGGCCCGTCGGCCGGGTCCTGAGCTACGGATCTCTCGCGCTGTGCGTGGAGTTCGCTGCCGTCCTGGCCGTGCTCGCGCGCGCCTGAGACGGCGGGTGCGCCGCGCTCAGCGGGACGCGGCGCGTGGCACGTTGCGGTGGAGGCGGCTCGACGGCGGTCCGCTCAGCCCGCCTCGGGCGCGCCCTCGTACGCGTAGCCCGTGACCCACGTGATGTCGAGCTGCGCCGACGAGCCGGGCGCGGCGGGCGGGCCGTACAGCGCGCTCTCGTTCTGGAGCACCCACGACAGCGGCTCGGACGGTATGCCGCGCGTGCTCGCTCCGACCAGCACGCCGTCCAGGTAGTAGCGGATCTCCCGCGGCGTCCACTCGACGGACGTGGTGTGCCAGTCGGTCCAGCGCGCGCCGGTGGGGAACATGTCCTGCCGTCCGCCGCCGCACGGGTGCGTGAACGCCGTGATGGTGTCGGTCCAGTTCTGCTCGGGGAAGTCCATCTCGCACCCGTCGCCGTACCAGAGGTGTGCCGACTTGTAGCCCGGCGCGGCCTTCACCACCCGGAAGCGTTCGCTGAACTTCCCGTACGTCCGCTCCATCAGCTTCTTCGGGACCACGGCCGCCGCGTGCACCGGTCCGCCGTCCGCGGGCCGCCACATCCGGACGCTCATCCGCCCGTCGCCGTTCTCGGCGGGCCCCACGCTGACGGTGTCCTCGGGGTGGTAGGCGCCGCCCACCGACCGGCCCGTGTTGCCGTCGGCGCCCGAGGTCGCGGTGTCCTGCCACCTGCTCGGGTACGCCCACCAGTCGTCGCGGTAGGAGCCCTCCAGGCCGCCGCAGTACGCGTCCTTGGTGTCGGCGTGGTGGTCGCAGTCGCTGAAGGAGCCGAGCGGTAGCGTGTCGCCGTTGAAATCCTCCGCGAAGATCTGGCGGAAGGGGCCGCAGTCGCCGCGCGGCATGCTGTCGCCGACCGTGCGGCAGGCGTCCTGCGAGGGCGCGGCCGCCCCCGACGCCGGCAGCAGCCACGCGAACAGGAAGGCCGGCGCGGCGAGGGCGAGAGCCAGTGCGGCCGGCAGCAGACGCCGCCGGGGACGACGGTGCGCGGGTGCGGTCATGGCCCGTTCCTCCAGATACCGGTACCTGTTCCGGACGGTGCGCCCCATACCGTACGGGGGCCGCGCCGCGCCGTACACCGGTCGGAGCGGATACGCGGCCCGGACCGGTGGCCGGGCGAGTGAACCGAGGGCGCGTTTGGCGGGCAGCGCGTGCGCGCGGGGGGCACGGGGCCGAGGCTGAGTCCATGTCTCATCACCTCAGCGGACCGAACCTGCGGTCGCCCATGGACGACGCCCGGCTGGACCTGACGGATCTGTTCGTGTTCACCGTGCCCGGCGACCGCACCGTTCTGATCATGAACGTCCACCCGATCGCCCCTGCCACGGGTGCGGCGTTCCATCCGGACGCGGTCTACCGCATCGATGTCGACATCGACGGCGACGAACGGGCCGACGCGGCGTTCAGCTTCGTCTTCTCGCCGCCCGCCGGCGGGCAGCAGACGGCGAGCGTGTACTGGGCGACGGGGGCGCAGGCCCGCAGCCCGGAGCCCGGCGGGCAGCAGATCATCGCCGAGGCGCCGGTCTCCTTCGGCGCGCAGCCGAACGTGATCGAAGCCGGGCCCTACCTCTTCGCCGCCGGGCTGCGCAGCGACCCCTTCTTCGCCGACCTCGACGGGATCGTCAAGGACTTCCAGTGGACCGGCGTCGACTGGGGAGCCGACAAGAACGTCCTCGGCATCGCGCTGGAGATCCCCAGCGAGGAACTGGACGCCGACCCCATCGGCGTCTGGGCGCGGGTGAGCGTGCGGCAGGACGGGCAGCTGAGGTCCGTCGACCGCGGCGCCCACCCCTCCCTGACGGCGTACTTCAACGCCGACGAGGCGAAGACCGCCTACAACGAGGGGGAGCCCGTCGCGGACTGGGACACCTACCGGGAGGCGTGGACGGAGGTGCTGCGGCACACCGGCGGATACGACGCCCGTACCGCCGAGGAGGTGCTGCGTACGGTCCTCCCGGACATCCTGGTCTACGACCGGGGGCGCACGGCCGCGTACCCCAACGGCCGTACCCTGACCGACGACGTCACCTCCGCGCGCCTCGCCATGATCTCGGGCGGCAAGGTCGCCGGCGACCACATCGGCCCGCACACGGACCTGCTCCCCGAGTTCCCCTACCTGGGCCCGCCCCACCTCGGTCCCACCGCCGGCTAGCCGCGCGCGGCGTACTGGGCGGCGAGCCGCACCGGTACGTCGGCCATGCCGAAGCCGCGGTAGCCGCCGACGCGCTGGACGATCTCGAAGAAGACCCGGCCGACGGTGACGGTGCACAGGTGCAGGTACTCGCCGTCCTCGTCCCTGTCGTACATCAGCCCCAGCTCGCGCAGTTCGCGGTGCCGCTCCTCGTCCAGGTCGTAACGGGCCCGCAGATCGTCGTAGTAGTTGCCGGGGATGGGGAGCAGCACGTCGTCGGGCAGCGCTTGGAGCCGGCGCGCGGTCGCGGCGATGTCGTCGTCGGCGAGCGCGATGTGCTGCCCCGGCAGTTCCCGCGCCCCGACGCGCGCGATGTCGAGGACGAGGCGGACCCCGCCCGTGACGTCGGACATGGCCCGGCTGCGCGACAGCCCGTGCGGATCGGTCACTTCGACGCTCTCGTGCGGCCGCAGCCCGAGCACCGCGCGGTAGAACAGCGCCGCCTCGTCGAACCGGTCCCAGGGGTGGCCGAGCGCCACGTGGTCGATGCGGGACACATGGCCGCCGGGCGGCGTCACGGCGTCGAAGTGCTCGCGCCAGGCCGTCGGCTCGGTGGCGCAGAAGAACAGCTCTGTGCCGTCCGGCGCGACGACGGCTTCGAGCGGCGCCTCCGCCGGGGCACGGTGCCGGGTGAGTACGGGCGCCAGCAGGGCCCGGGCGCGCGCGGCGGACCGCGCCGGGTCCGCGGACTCCAGCCCGATGGCCACCACGGACGTGTCGGTGGGGCTTTCCGGGTGCACGCGGCTGAGGAGGATCCTGGTCCCGCCCTGCTCCCACAGCTCGACCGGCTTCGTCTCGTGCTGTCCCGTACGGGCGAAACCCAGGGCGGTGAGCAGGCCGCCCAGGCGCCTGTGGTCACGGGTCGCCAGCTCGACGAAGGCGAACCCTTCGGGCCGCACGGGCGCGGGAAGGGGGGAGCGGGTGCCGAGCACCTGACTCACCGACTCCTCCAGCGCGATCAGGGACCGCATCCCGTCGACGGCCGTCCGCCCGGTGTCGGCCTGCCGGAACGCGTCGTTGAAGATCTCCAGTGACAGCGGACCCGCGTAGCCGGTCCGCAGCACCCGGGCGAGCAGCCCGGCGAGGTCGAAGCCGCCCTGGCCGGGGAAGCAGCGGTAGTGGCGGCTCCACTGGAGTACGTCCATGGCGAGCAGCGGGGCGTCGGCGAGCTGGAGGTAGAAGATTCTGTCGCCGGGAATCGCCTCGATCCCCTCCGGATCGCTTCCCCGCGACAGGATGTGGAAGCTGTCCAGGCACAGGCCGAGGTTCGGATGGCCGGCCGCCCGGACGATCCGCCAGGCATGCGGGTACGTGGCGACGTGCCGGCCCCAGGCCAGCGCCTCGTACGCGATCCTGATGCCGTGCTCGGCGGCCCGCTCGGCCAGCAGCCGCAACTGCTCGGTGGCGAGCCCGTCGTCGTCGACGCAGTCGGGGGAGACGTTGGAGCTGACGAGCATCATGTCCGCGCCGAGCCGTTCCATCAGCCGGAACTTGTGCTCGGCCCGCCGCAGATTGTCCGCGAGCCGCTCGGGCGCGACCGCCTCGAAGTCGCGGAAGGGCTGATAGAGGTCGATGCGGAGGCCGAGGTCCCCGGCCCGCTCACGGATGCGCTCCGGCGGCAGCGGGCAGCCGAGCAGGTCGTTCTCGAAGATCTCCACGCCGTCGAACCCGGCCCGGGCGACGGCTTCCAGCTTCTCGGTCAGGGAACCGCTGACGGAGACGGTGGCGATGGACTTGCGCATGAGGGACTCCTGCCTGGGCGGCGTCGGGGGCGGGCGAGCCGCCCGGTCGGCGGCGGCTCGCGTGCGGGCGGGCCGGCCGCCCGGCCCCGGCTCGTGTCCCGTGCGCGCCCGGAGCGTATGCACCGCCGCCGGGAGGCCGGCCCGTCCGCCGTACAGCGTGCGGCAGCCCGCGCCCCCGTCCCGGCGCCGCAGCTCCGTGTCGGGCCGCCGGGGACCACATCGGCGCCCGGGCACCCCGGATGCAGCAGTGGGGACGGGCGGGGCCTCCGGGCGTGCGTACGCGCCGGCACCGTCCGCCGGTGTGGCGCAGGGCCGTGGGTACGCACCCCAGCCGCAGCAGTGGTGTCGCCCAGTCCCGCGACCGTCGGCGCGGCGTACGCGCCCGCACCGCTCCGCCCGCGAGCGTGCGGCGGCCACCCGTGACGCACCCGCGCGGCCCGGGAGTGTCGACATCGGCCGGCGGCTGCCGTGCCGGGGGCGTTCGCCGCCGTAACGTGGGCCGGGCCTCATCGGGCGCTCCGCAGGGCCTCCTGATGCGGCGTCACTCCGGTGCCGCACGGTGTTCTTCCCAAGGGCCCCCGCGCCCCCTGGTGCCCCGGTGCGCGCACGGCGATGCTGTGGGCGGCGGCGCCCACCGCCCGCCGACCCGTCGAACCCGCCGTTCCCCAGGAGGACTTGTGGGACTTGGCACAGCCGGCCCCCTCGGAAGGTCCGTCGTGCTCCTCGCGACGGTGGCCGCCCTGACCGCCGGGACGGTGGCCCCCGCCGACGCCGGCACGACCCCCGACCCCCGTCCCCGCGACGCCGCCGAAATGCTCCGGCCCGTCGCGCCGCCCCCGGCGAGCGCCCCCGACGCGAGCCCCCGTTCCGTCGTCGACGGCGACGGCATCGAGACCGCCCGCAGCGTCCGCCCGGTCGCCCCGGGCGTCCGGCTCACCTCGTACGATCGCCTCGAATCCGACAAGTGGCTTCGCGTGGACGCGCTCTCCGTCGACCTCGACGGCGGCGCCGTACAGGCCGACTACCTCCACTCGGGCAAGGTCTCCGACCGCCGCCCGGTGTCCGCGCTCGCCGCCGCGCACGATCCCGGCGCGGGCCGCCGTACCGTCGCCGCGTTCAACGCCGACTTCTTCGACATCAACCAGACCGGCGCGCCCCAGGGGCCAGGCGTCAAGGACGGCCGGCCCGTCCACTCGCCGGCCCCCGGCGTCCACCGCGCCGTCGGCGTCGGCCCCGGCGGCGCGGGCCGCGTCCTCCAGCTGTACTTCGAGGGCACGCTCACCCTCCCCGGCGGGACGCACCCCCTCGCCGCCTACAACGCGGCCAATGTGCCCGCCGGGGGAGTGGGGGCGTACACGGCAGGCTGGGGCGCCGCCGACCGGGCGCTGACCGTGGACGCGGCGACCCCGGTCGCCGAAGCGGCCGTACGGGACGGGCGAGTCGTCGCGGTCGACGACCGGCCCGGCACCGGCCCCGTCCCCGAGGGCACCACGGTCCTCGTCGGCCGCGAGGCCGGGGCGGCGGTCCTGGGCGCGCTGAAACCGGGCGATCCGGTCACGATGGAGTACCGGGCGCGCACCGACGGCGGCCCTGTGCCGCGCACGGCCGTCGGCGGCCGTGAACTGCTCGTCGTGGACGGCGTACCGCAGAACCACGACGGCCAGGGCAACAACGCCGCCGCGCCCCGCACCGCCGTCGGCTTCTCACGGGACGGCGGCGAGATGCAGGTGATCACCGTCGACGGCCGCCAGGCCGACAGCGGCGGCGTCACGCTGACCGAACTCGCCGTCATGATGAAGCGCGCCGGATCGCACAGCGCCCTGAACCTCGACGGCGGCGGCTCCTCGACCCTCGTCGCCCGCGCCCCTGGCAGCGACGCGCTGCGGGTGGAGAACGGCCCGTCCGACGGCAGCGAACGCACCGTGCCCAACGGCCTCGCCCTCACCGCCCCGGACGGCAGCGGAGACCTGCGCGGCTACTGGGTCGCTGCGCGTACACCCGCCCTCGGCGCACCGACCGCCGACCCGGTCGGCGGCGGTCACCCCGACCGGGTCTTCCCGGGCCTGACGCGGCAGCTCACCGCCGCCGGCCACGACGAGACGTACGGCCCGGCCGAGGGCGAGCCGCGCTGGCACAGCTCCCGCGCGTCCGTGGGCACGGTCGACGGGGAAGGGCTGTTCACGGCCCGCCGCGGCGGCGCCACACAGGTGCGCGCGCACCGCGGACCCGCCGACGGCGTCATCCGGCTGACCGTCCTCGACGAGCTCGCCCGCGCCGAACCGACCACCCGCCGCGTCGGGCTCGCCGACGCGGCGGCGAGCGGCACGTTCGGCATCGTCGGTTACGACGCCCACGGCGCCAGCGCCCCCGTGGAGCCGCGCGACGTACGACTCGACTACGACCGGTCGCTCTTCGACATCCGCGACGACGGCCGGGGCGGCTTCACCGTCACCTCCCGCACGGGCGGCGGCGCCGGACGGATCACGGCGACCGTGAACGGCGTGGTCACCTGGCTGGCTGTCAGTGTCGGACTCACCGAGCAGGCCGTGTCCGCGCTCGACGACGCCGCGTCCTGGACGTTCGCCCAGGCCCGCGCGAGCGGCTCGGTCGCGGCGACCCCCGAGGGCCACACCGGCACGGGGCTGCGACTCACGTACGACTTCACGCAGTCGACGGCGACCCGCGCCGCCTACGCCAGTCCGCCCCGGCCGCCGGTCGCCGTGGCCGGCCGGCCCCAGTCCTTCACGTTGTGGATCAAGGGTGACGGCGCAGGGGCGTGGCCGACCCTGCACCTCAAGGACGCGGCGGGCTCCGACCAGCTCCTGCGCGGCCCGTTCATCACCTGGACCGGCTGGCGGCAGGTCACCTTCGCCGTACCGCCGGGCGCGGCCCAGCCGCTGGGGATCCAGCGCTTCTACCTCGCGGAGACGGCGGCGGCCAGGCAGTACACCGGCGAGATCGTCATCGACACGCTCGCCGCACAGGTGCCGCCCGCCGTCGACCTGCCGGACCAGCCCGTGCCCCGTGATCCGCTCATCGGCCCGGCGGCCCGGACGGAGGGCAGGGACTGGCAGTTCGCGGTGATGTCCGACGCCCAGTTCGTCGCCCGCGACCCGGACAGCGCGATCGTCGCACGCACGCGCCGCACCCTGCGCGAGATCCGGGCCGCCGAACCCGATTTCCTCGTCGTCAACGGCGACCTCGTCGACGAGGGCTCACCGGCCGACCTCGCCTTCGCCCGCCGCATCCTGACCGAGGAACTCGGGGACGCCCTGCCCTGGTACTACGTACCGGGAAACCACGAGGTGATGGGCGGGAAGATCGACCACTTCATCGCCGAATTCGGCCCCGCACACCGCACGTTCGACCACGAGGGGACCCGGTTCATCACCCTGGACACGTCCAGCCTGAGCCTGCGCGGCGGCGGCTTCGCGCAGATCAGGAACCTGCGGGCGCAACTCGACGCGGCATCGGGTGACGACCGCGTCAGCTCGGTCGTGCTGATCCAGCACGTCCCGCCGCGCGACCCCACCCCGCAGCAGGGCAGCCAACTCGGGGACCGCAAGGAGGCGGCGCTGATCGAGCGCTGGCTGGCCGACTTCCGCCGTACCGCCGGGAAGGGGGCGGGGCTGATCGGCAGTCACGTCGGGGTCTTCCACGCCGCCCGCGTGGACGGTGTGCCCTACCTCGTCAACGGCAACACCGGGAAGACGCCGGCCGGTCCGGCGGACCGGGGCGGCTTCACCGGCTGGTCGCTGGTCGGTGTCGACGCGGTCTCGCGGGCCGAACAGGCCGCCGCCCGGCGGCGGCCCTGGGCGGGCGGGCCGGACTGGGTCACGGTCCAGACCCGCGCGCAGGTGGACGCCCTGACGCTGGACGCCCCGGCGGCACTGCCTCCCGGCCGGAACGCGGCGGTGCGGGCGACCGTCACCCAGGGCCCGCGCCGGGTGCCGGTCGCCTTCCCGCTGAGCGCGGACTGGACGGGCTCCCCGAACCTCCACCTCGGCCCGGCGCGGGGCGCGCGGCCCCGCCACACCGCTGCCTTCGACCCGGCGACGGGCACCCTCATGGCCCTGCGCCCCGGCGCGGTCACGCTCGCGGTGACGGTCAACGGCACGACACAGCGCACCGAGGTCCGCGTCGCGCGGACAACGCCCGGACACCGGAAGGTCCCGACGGACCGAGCGGCGACGGCGGGTGGGCGGTGAATCCGTGACGGCGGGCCGGGGCCCCTGGAGGCGCGGGGCCCCGGCCCGTCGGGGGGCAGTCGTACGGCTGCCCTCGGGAGCGCAGGTCGCGGACCAGGCGTGCGACGCCGGGTCGGTGACGGCGGTACCGCCGCCGGCGCCCGTTTCGCCACTGCGGCGGACCAGCGCCCGCGCTCCCCCGCGCGTACGACTGCCCGCAACAGTTGGGGCGGGCCCCCACCGACCCGGGCGACGGCGTGCCCGCCCGGCGAAGCCGCTCAAGCCTTGCGGTAGTCGTACGCCTCCTTGGCCGCCGCCTCCACCGCCGCCAGGTCCGCGCCCGCCGACGCGGTGACCACCGCGGCGACCGCTCCCTCGACGAACGGCGCGTCCACCAGCCGTGTCCCGGTCGGCAGTTCGTCGCCCTCGGCCAGCAGCGCCTTCACCGTGAGCACCGCGCTGCCCAGGTCGACCAGTACGGCCACCCCCGCGCCCGCGTCGACCGACCGGGCCGCCTCGCGGATCAACTCCGCGCTCGTCCCGAGGCCCCCGTCCGGCGTGCCGCCCGCGGCGGCCACCGGTGCGGTCTCCTTGCCGCCGGCGAGACCCTTCGCCAGCTCGGCGACGGCTGAGGCGACCGACGCGCTGTGCGAGACGAGCACCACGCCGACAAGAGCCCCGGCGCTCACGCGGCCGCCTCCGCCGTCTCGGCGAGCGTGCCGATCAGCAGCGCCGACGACGTCGCCCCCGGGTCCTGGTGGCCGACGCTGCGTTCGCCCAGGTAGCTCGCCCGGCCCTTGCGCGCCCGCATCGGCACGGTGGCGACCGCCCCCTCGTCGGCCGCGCGCCGCGCCGCGTCGAAGGAGAGCGACTCCGTGAGCGCGTCGGCCGCCGGGATCAGCGCGTCGAGCATCGTCTTGTCCCCGGCCTGCGCACCACCGAGCTGCGCCACCGCGTCGACGCCCGCGCCCAGCGCCGAGGCGAGCCGTTCGGGCGTGACCTCGGCGTCCTCGCCGAGCGCCTTGCCCGTACGCCGCAGCAGCGTCCCGAACAGCGGCCCCGAGGCCCCGCCCACCGTCGAGATGAGCTGCCGTCCCGCGAGCGTCAGCACGGCCCCCGGCGTGGCGGGCGGCTCCTTGTCCAGGGCGGCGGCGACGGCCGCGAATCCGCGCTGGAGGTTGCTGCCGTGATCGGCGTCGCCGATGGCCGAGTCGAGATCGGTGAGGCGGCCCGCCTCACGGTCCACCGCGGCGGCCATGGCCGACATCCAGCGGCGGAAGAACGCGGTGTCGAGTACAAGCACGGTGTCTCCTTGCGCGGTCGTGACGGATGACGGGGCGTACGCCGGCTCAGCGTCCCCAGCGGAGCGCGGGGGTCTCGACCGGCGCGTCCCACAGGCGCAGCAGTTCCTCGTCGACCTGACACAGGGTCACCGAGCAGCCCGCCATGTCCAGCGAGGTGACGTAGTTCCCGACGAGCGTACGGGCCACCGCGACGCCCCGCTCGGACAGGACGCGCTGCACCTCGGCGTTGAACCCGTACAGCTCAAGCAGCGGGGTCGCGCCCATGCCGTTGACGAGCGCGAGCACCGGACGCGTCGGCCGCAGGTCCTCCAGCACCGCGTCGACCGCGAAGTCCGCGATCTCGCCCGAGGTCATCATCGGCCGCCGCTCGCGGCCCGGCTCGCCGTGGATGCCGATGCCCAACTCCAGTTCGCCGGGCGGCAGATCGAACGTCGGTGTGCCCTTCGCGGGTGTGGTGACCGCGCTGAGGGCGACGCCGAAGCTCCGGGAGGACTCGTTCACCCGGCGCGCGATCGCCTCGACCCGCTCCAGCGGCGCGCCCTCCTCGGCTGCTGCGCCCGCGATCTTCTCTACGAACAGCGTCGCACCGGTGCCGCGCCGGCCCGCCGTGAAGGTGCTGTCGGCCACGGCGACGTCGTCGTCGACGAGGACCTTGGCGACCTGGATGCCCTCGTCCTCGGCCAGCTCGGCGGCCATGTCGAAGTTGAGCACGTCGCCGGTGTAGTTCTTGACGACGAAGAGGACTCCCTGTCCGCTGTCGACGGCGGCCGCGGCCCGCACCATCTGGTCGGGAACGGGCGAGGTGAAGACCTCGCCCGGGCACGCGGCGGACAGCATCCCGGGCCCGACGAAACCGCCGTGCAGCGGTTCGTGCCCGCTGCCGCCGCCCGAGACCAGACCGACCCGGCCCGCCACGGGCGCGTCGGACCGTACGACGACCCGGTTCTCCACGTCGACCGTCAGCCGGGGGTGCGCGGCGGCCATCCCGCGCAGCGCGTCGGCGACGACCGTCTCGGCGACGTTGATGAGCATTCTCAACGGGATCTCCTGACGAGGTGGGCGGCGGGCTTCCCGGCAGGGGCTGCGCGGGCCCGGACGACGCGTTGGCGGGCAGCGCGACGGCCGACGGTGCCAAGGGTAGGCGCGGCGGCCCGTCAGCGCACCGGCTCCAGGCACAGGGCCGACCCGTCCCTGCTGTACTCCGGCGACAGGAGGTACGCGCCGGGTGAGCAGTCCGCGTCCGGCGCCACCCGGTACTGGCTGTCGCCGCCGGAACAGCCGACGCGTTCGATGTCCTGCTCGGGCCAGGCGGCGTTGTTGCGGACGCAGTCGCCGACCGACACCCCGGCCGCCGCCGTCCCGCCGCCCGCCACAAGACCGACGCCGATCAGCACGGTCACCAGGGCGAGCGCCAGGCCGACGGCGGCCAGGGGGATGAGCGCCGGTGGCCTGGCCAGGACCCGCTTGCCGGGGTCCAGGGGGCGGCGCACGGCGCCGGCCGGTGCGGGAAGACGGCGCATGACGGCGCGCGGACCGAGGTTGAGGAGCACCGTGAAGGGCGTGATGACCGCCGACAGCGGACCCCACCAGCCCTGCCACAGCGTGGCGGCGGTCATGCTCCGGTAGAACGACGTACCGCAGTCGCGGCAGAAGTCGCCCTCGCGCTTGAGGAAGCGCATGATCACCAGGAAGCCCTGGTGGCCGCGTATGACCGCGTGCGCGGCCGGCCGCGCGCCGCACACCTGGCACGCGGGCCCGGCGGGAAACTGCGGACCGGCCCACCGGTGCGTCGCGGGGTTCCCGTACGGCGAGGGACCCGGGTGCGGCGCACCGTCCCACGACGGGACGCCGGGAGGGCCGTACGGTGCGCCGCCCCCCTGGGGCGCCGGGGCGCCGTACGGTGCGGAGGGGTACGAGCCGGGTGGCGGCGGGGTGGACACGGCGATCTCCTGGCAGTTGACGACGGATCACCCTAACGAAGGGCGGCGGCCGGGCCACCGGCCCACGTGCGGCAGGAGGGTTCTGGTGCGTGACGCCGTCTCGCGCGTGGGAGGGCGCCCGGCGGCGGCTGACACACCGGGGCGCGGAGGGGCGAGGGGACGGGCGGCGGGAGGGCGCGCTGTCAGGTACGCGCTCCCGCCGCCCGCGTTCTCAGGAGGCCAGGACGCGTCGCGCGTCGGCCTCGCCGCCGCCCCAGGTGAGGGCGACGGGCGTGGTGGACGGCTCCTCCGGGGTGGCCAGCCATCCCAGGAGAGCGCCGTCGCGGCTGACGGTCACGGCGGCGTGGCCCGCGGGCAGGTCCAGCGTCCAGGCGCCGTCGTCGCCGGTGATCCGGTCGTCACCGCCGGTGGGGTTGAACGCGCCGACGACGCGGACGCCTCCCGGGCCGGTGCGGCTCAGGACGCGCGCCCGGCCGTGCTCCGTCGTCCAGCGCGGGCCGCCCGGCGCCGGGAGCCCGGCGGTGAAGGAGGCGACGAAGTCCGCGACCGCCCCGTCGGCCGGGGCTCCGGCCACGACCGCCAGCTCGTCGGCGGCCTTCGCCCCCTCGTCGTGACCCGCGCGCAGTACCGCGACGGGAACAGGGGCGCCGCCTTCCGGTCCCGCGGGGCGCTCGTCCAGCCAGCCGAGGCCGAGCAGCCGTCCCGAGGAGGCCAGTTGGTCCTGCACCGCGTCGGCGAGCTCCGCGAGAGCCGTACGGCTCGTCCGCTGCCAGGCCCCGGCCTCGGGCAGCGCCCGGTCGACCAGGACCACCGCGTCGCGGTCGAGGGTGCTCGTGAGCAGCACGTCGCCGAAGCGGTCGAGGAACGCGGCCAGCAGCCGCAGCCCCTCCGCGTTGGCCTGGTGTGTGCCGCCCTCGGACAGCGGCGCCCCGGGGGTGTAGGGCGGGGCGTGCAGGGCCGGGTCCACGCCGTCGGCCCGCAGCCCGTCGGGGTCCATGTCCACCAGCAGGCCCCAGCTCGCCGTCGCGCAGGCGGTGTAGACGCTGACGGTGCTGGAACCGAGGAGCAGGGCCAGCAGGGCGTTGAACACCGGGGTGGCCGGCCGGGCGAAGGAGGCGTCGGTCCAGGTGAAGCCCCAGTTGGCCTCGACCACGTCCGTGCCGCCGAGCAGGATCCCGGTCAGGTGGGAACCGAAGGCGGTGGTGTCACGGGCCGGGTTGCCCACCCACTCGGTGTGGCCGATCAGGTGCCCGGAGCCCTGGACGGCGCGCTGCCGGGAGGCCCAGGCGTCGAGCGCCGCACCCGGTGAGTCCAGGCCGGCGAGCGGTACGTTGGCCAGCCGGGCGGGGCCCTCGGGGAACAGCGCGGACATGTCGTCCCACATCCCCACGATGGCGTGCCCGCACCACTCGGACCACAGCAGGCGCTGCGCGCTGCTCCACGCGCCGACGTCCTCGGTGGCGCGGGCGGCCTCGTCGGGCAGGCCGCGTCCGGTGAGCCAGCGGGCGAAGGACTCGCGGGCGGCCGGTGAGGCGTCCTGGGCGTCCACCGGCAGGTGGGCGTCCCCGGCGGTGCCCTCGTTGCCGAGCTGGAGGGCGACCACCGGGCCGCCGGGACCGGCGGCCCCGGCCACGACCTCGTCGGCCACCGCGCGCAGCCAGATCTCGCTCTCCTTGCGCACCTCCGGGTCGAGGAGGCTCGGCAGCGGTTTGCCCTGCGAGGTGAGCACACTGCCGTCCAGGCCCCGGTACGCGGTGTACGGCGGCTCGCACAACCGGTCCGGCAGCCCGCCGAGCTGGACCTCGGCGTGGATGAAGGGCCCGGGCTTGAGGAGCACGCCGAGGCCGGCGCGGGCGGCCAGGTCGAGCAGCCCGACGACGTTCCGCTGGGGGTCGGTCTCCCCCGTGAAGTCGAAGGAGCGCTCGGCGCCCTCGCCGGTCTCGTGGAAGCGCCAGGGGAGGTAGCAGGAGACCACGTCGACGCCGAGCCGGCGCAGCTCCCGCAGGTTGGAGGCCCAGTTGGCCGGATCGGCCCGGTAGTACGGGTACTCGCCGACGACCACGGGACGGGACGTGCCGGGGACCAGCGTCTGGGCGAGACGGGTGTGCGGGGAGTGGTTCACGCGTCGGCCCCCGGGTGCGGCGGTACGAGGACGACCTTCAGCGCGGCGTACTCGGCGCCCGGGACGGCGGCGAGGGCCTTGAACGCCTCCTCGTGGTCGGCCAGGTCGAAGCGGTGGGTGACCACCCGCTCCAGCGGAAGCCGGCGGGCCAGCTCCACGGCCTTCGGGAAGATCATGCTGTTGTAGTCCCCGGCGCCGATGATCTGAAGCCCCCGCTGAAGGAGCGTCAGCGGACGTACGGTGGCCGAGGCGTTGCTGTTGAAGCCCATGACGACGACGCGTCCGCGCAGCGCGGCGTAGCCGATGCTCTGCTCCAGGAGGTTGCCGACGGAATCGACGACCAGGTCGCCGCTCTCGGCGAGCGCCGGGTCGTCCGGGGTGTGCAGGGTGACGCGGCCACCGAAGTCGGGCGCCTCGAACACCTCCCGGCCGAGGTCCCGGCGGACCGGGTCCGGCTCGACCAGCAGCACCCGGGCACCGTAGAACTGGGCGGCCATGGCGGTGACGACGCCCATGGGGCCGCCGCCGACGACGACCACGGTCTCACCGGCGGCCAGCCGGCCGGCCTCGATGTTGTTGAGGGCGCAGGCGAGCGGTTCGACGACGACGGCGCGGTCGAAGCTCATGCCGTCGGGTATGGCGTGGCAGAAGAGCTCGGGGAGGCGGATGAACTCCGCGAAGGAGCCGTCGTAGTCCAGACCGACCTCGGTGCCGGCCTTGCGGCCGCAGAAGTTCCAGTGGCCCTCCAGGCAGGTGGGGCAGTTCCCGCAGTACAGGGTGGGGTTGACGATGACCCGGTCGCCGACGGCGAAGCGGGTCACACCGTCACCGACGGAGTCGACGACGCCGACGGCCTCGTGGCCCATCACCACCCCGGTCTCGGCGGGGAACTTGCCCACGAGCACGCTGCGGTCGGTGCCGCAGATCCCGCTCTGCGTGACGCGGATGACGACGTCGTCGGCGGCGCGGGGCTCGGGCTTGGGGTGCTCGACGAGGGCGAGCATGCGGTCGGCGGTGAGCGTCAGTGCCTTCATGATGCCTCCGTTGCGGGCGCGGCGGTGCCGCGGCCGAGGTCCCAGCGGATCGAGTCGAGGAGCTGCTTGTGGAGCTCGGGGGTGGCCGCGGCGATGCACGACTTCTGGTTCATCGGGCCGAGGTCCACGAGGGAGGTGGTGCCGAGGTCGTCGCCGTAGGCGTCGGTGATGACGACGCCGGCCTGCCGGGCGAGGTAGACCACGGCGGCGATGTCGTAAGGGAACAGATGCAGGATCGACCCGCGCCCCACGCTCAGGAACTGCTCCTCGGTGTCCGGGTGGTCGCGCAGGACGCGGTTGCCGATGTCGGCGTAGGCGTCGAGCTGGCCGGTGATGATCCGGGAGATGGAGAAGGTGCTGCTGTTGAACACGAAGATGCCGCCGGTGTTGGCCGACCGGTCCACGAGGTGGTCGTAGGCGTCGGCCATCAGGCGCATGGGGTGCCCGTTGAACTCGATCGACCAGAACATCCGGGTCAGATCGGTGTTGCGGCTCAGACGGGGGACCGGCGTGGTGAAGCCGTTGCTGGTCAGCCCCTCCGTGTCGTCCCCGTAGATCCACGCCCCGCTCTTGATCTCCACCAGGCACGCGGCGTGGACGTCGGCGAGGGTGGGGGCGCCGTCGCCGTAGGGCGCGGCGGCGATGGACACCATGCCCATCTCCAGGTTCGCCGACGTGGGGCGGGTCCCGTCGATCGGGTCGACCACGAGCAGCAGCTGCGGGTCGGGCGCGAGCTCGACGTACGAACCGTCCTCGGTGTAGAGGGCCAGCGGTACCTCGGCGTGGGCGCGCAGGTAGTCCAGTACGGCCTTCTCGGCCACCTCGTCGACGTCGAACTGGGCGTCGCCGCCGGGCGAGTCGCCGTGGACCTGGCGGGCCTGGCCCCGGTCCGCGTAGGCCAGCAGCTCGGAGCGGACGTGCTCGCCGAGCGAGGTGAGGAGGTGCTTCATCGCGTTCGGTGTGCTCATCGGGCCAGCTCCGCCAGGAAGAGGTCCTCCAGCTTGTCGCAGATCTCCTCGGCCTGGTCCATGGTGAGGATCAGCGGCGGACGGATCTTGAGGACGTTGCCGTAGCCGTAGCGCGACGTGCGCAGGATCAGACCGTGTTCCATGGCCTTCCCGGCCAGGTGGTTGGTGAGCTTCACGGCCGGCTTGCCGTCCGCCTCGGCGATCTCGAACCCGATCATGAGTCCGACACCGCGGACATCCACGATGGCCGGATAGCGGGTCTTCATGTCCTCCAGGCGTTCCATGATGTAGTCGCCGGTTCGGGTGACGTTCGCCAGGAATTCGGGCTTGCGCACGATATCGAGAGTGACATTCGCCGCAGCCGCTGCGAGGAGATTTGACCCGTACGTAAAGGAGTGGTGGTTCGCCGGCAGGCCGGCGAGCCGTTCATTGGTAATGATGGCGGCGACCTGCGCACCCGATCCGCCGAGCCCCTTGGCCGTGGTGATGGCATCGGGCTCGACGTCGAAGTACTGGGCGGCGAACATGTGGCCGGTGCGGCCGATACCCGTCTGGATCTCGTCAAAAATGAGCGCGATGTTCTGCTCGTCGCAGAAGGCCCGCAGCTTCTGCATATAACCGTCGGGCGGCACGATATTGCCACCGTTTCCGGAGATCGGCTCGATGAGGACGGCGGCGACGCGGCCCGAGCTCGCGTAGTCGACGAAGTCCTCCAGGCGGTCCACGCACATCGTGCCGCACGTCTCCTTCTGCTGCCCGTAGAAGCAGCGGAAGCAGTACGGGTCGGGCACCTGGAGGCTGCCGGGGAAGAGGTTGGGGAACGGCTCGCGGCGGAAGGAGTTGCCCGACATCGAGGTCATCATCATCGTCTGCCCGACATGGCTCCGGAACAGCGTGATGACCTCGGACTTCCCGGTCGCCATCTGGGCCATCTTGATGGCGCCCTCGTTCGCGGCCGAGCCGCCGGACACCTTGGGGTGCACCTTGGTCAGGCTGTCGGGGGAGACCTCCACCAGCCGCCGGACCAGGCCGTTGATCGGGTCGCTCTGGTACGAGGAGGTCAGGTGGACCACCTTGTCGAGCTGTTCCTTCATGGCGGCTATGACGGCCGGGTGGGAGTAACCGAGGCTCAGGTTGAAGGTAGCGGACGCGCAGTCGAGGAAGCGATTGCCGTCCTCGTCGTAGAGGTAGACGCCTTCACCGCGGTCCATCTTGCGGTCGCTGACGGGGTAATAGATGTGCTCGGTAACATCTTTGGTATCCATCGGTCCCTCTCACACGGGTCACGTAAAACGTCGAGATATGGACGGAAAAACGCACGTCACGTCCAAGGGAAAGGAAGGGGATGTGCCTGCTGCCGGATGGAGCGGTCCTTACTTCTCACCCGGTGTTCCGGGGAGTTTCTCGGCGCCGCCTTCCCACTCATACGAACACATTCGAACCGGCCCTGACAAGAGGGATCTTGGATGATGAATGTATTTTGGCCGACGCGTACGCGGGGCGTCTCGAATCCGCCTGCGACCGGCCGTAATCGCTAACCGTGAAAGGCCGGAGCGGCGGCCGAGGAAGTACGGGAATCGGCCACGGCCGGGGCCCGCCGCCGCCCGCCCCGGCCGAGCCGCGCCGGCGCCTCGGCCAGTGCGGGATCGCCCGTGTCGCCCCGGCCGGTCGACCGGACCCGGTCCGCGCCGAGTTGGAGCCGGTCCGTCAGGGCGCCCTGGACCAGGAGCGCTCCCGCGAGACCGCGGCCCGTCTCGATCTCCCGCCGGGGTGGCGGGAAACAGCCCCGCGCGGCGGCGCACCGGGCGAGGAGAAGCGGCGGCGACGTCACCGCGACGCCGCCTCCAGCGTGCGCAGGACGCCCTCCAGGTGCGCGGGGGAGGTGAACACGTGTCCCTTGAGGCCCAGTTCCTCGGCGGCCCGGACGTTCTCCACCCGGTCGTCGACGAACAGGATCTCCTCGGGGGGCAGTCCCAGTTCCCTCACGCACCACTGGTAGGCGGCCGGTTCGGGTTTGGCGCTGCCGATCCGGCAGGAGAAGCCGACGACGGAGAAGTGCTCCAGCCAGGGCTGGCTGGTCTCGTACCGCACGGCCAGTTCCTCGGGGATGTTGGAGAGCAGCCCGCAGGTGATCCCGCGGCCGGCGAGGGCGCCGAGCAGGTCGACGCTGCGCTGGTCGATCTCGCTCCAGCTGTCCAGGTCGGCGGCTATCAGGTCGTCGGTCAGGCGTGCGTCGACAGGGATGCCGAGCCCGGCGCAGACCCCCTTCCAGTACGCGGGACCGGTCACGTCGCCGCGGTCGTAGGGGGCGCGCTGGGACCAGTACGCCTCCCAGAACCGCTCGGGTTCACCGCCGGCCGTGCGTTCCAGCACGGCCTGCGACTCGGGTGACTGGACGCGCGCTATGACGCCGAACATGTCGAAGAGGACGGCTTTCATGTGTCAGGTCCCTTGGGTCGCGACGGGCTTCGCCCGGTCCGCCTCGCGGGGGCCGGAGATGCCGTCGGGGTCGGGTGCGTTCTTGCGCAGCCACAGGCTCAGGACCGCGCAGGCGACGGCCAGTACGAACAGCACCAGCGGCACCGCCTTCACGTCCATCGTGTCGATCACCCCGCCGAGCAGCGGCGGGAAGGCCACGCCGCCGATCATCGAGGCGGCGATCACATAGGCGCCGGCCGCCGCCACGCTGGGCACGGCCCGGTTCAGCCAGGGCAGACAGGTCGGGAAGATGGGCGCGATCATCAGGCCGACGCCGAAGTAGGCGTACGGGGCGAACGCCGGAACGGTCGCCAGGAGCAGGAAGCCCGCCATGCCGGCGCAGCAGACGATCAGGATCGCCGGCGCGGAGAAGCGCAGGCTGAGGGGTGCGGCGATGAACCGGCCGATGGTCATGGCGGCCCAGTACGCCGACGTCGCCGTGGCGGCGGCCGCCGCTCCGTAGCCCACCGCTTCCAGGTGGGTGGGCTCCCAGCCGCCGACGCCGGTCTCGATGGCCACGTGCAGGACGTAGATGCCGATGAACACGGCGATGATCGGAAGGACCCGGGCTCCGCCCGCCGAAGCGCCTTCCACCGGGGCCGGCTCGGGCTCCTTGGCCGCCACCCCGCCCAGCGTGAACAGGATCAGCACGCACAGCACGCCGACGCCGATGAAGATCGCCGGGTAGTTCGCCGCTCCCAGCCAGCCGATCAGGGCCGGGCCGGCGATCGCCCCGACGCCGAAGTGGCCGTTGAGCAGGTTGAGCATGGCGGTGCTGCGGCGGCCGAAGCCGATCGCGAAGAGCTGGTTGAGGCCGTAGTCGATGCCGCCGAAGCCGAGACCGATCACGAACGTGCCGGTCAGGGCCAGGCCCCAGTTGGGGGCGAAGGCGAAGCCGGCCGCGCCGGCCGCCATGAGCACGTACGAACCGCCGAGCAGCACGCGGTTGTTCAGACGGCCTCGCAGGACGTGGTAGATCAGCACTCCCAGGAGCGCGCCGACGAAGTGGGCGCTGAGGCTGAGGCCGGCCACGGCCGGGCTCAGGCCGTACTCGTCTCGCAGCGCCGGGATCGCCGGGCCGTAGAGCGCCTGCAGTGCTCCGATCACCACGAACGCCACGCACGAGGCGATGATCGCGACGGTGGTGAGGAGCGGCTTTCCCGTGTCCGGCAGGTCGGCCTCACTGGTTGCGGACATCGTTCTCCTCGTCGTTTCATCATTGACTATTGAACGAACATGAGCGACGTTCGAAACATGCTCGGATTCACACAGCGAGCCGAACACTACTCACCGCAGTCGTTCGTTTCAACAGTTCTGATGTGCGTATGCTCGCGACGGCTGGTTTCTGTGCTAAAAGCAGACACATGAACGTGATGGAGAGGCACAAGTTCGTCGTGGCGCTGCTCATGAAGGAGAACCGCGCGACGGTGGCCGAATTGGCCCGGGCCACGGGGGCGTCGGAGATGACCGTCCGTCGTGACCTGGAGGTCCTGGAGTCCCGGGGCGCATTGCGCCGGGTGCGCGGAGGCGCGCTGAGCAACCTGCCCGGTGGCGTGGAACCGCCGTACGCCATCCGTGCCATGTCGGAGGGGCAGGCCAAGGAGCGGCTGGCCCGCACGGTGGTCGAGCTGCTGACCGACGGCGAGACGGTCGCCCTGGACACCGGTACGACGGCCGTCGCCATCGCCAAGGCCATGGCCGACCGCCAGCTGACGGTCACCCCGCTCTCCCTGCACGCCGCCTTCGCCCTCTCCGGGCACTCCGGCATCCAGCTGCTGATGCCGGGCGGTCAGGTGCGGCCCGAGGAGCTCTCCTTCTACGGCCACACCCCGGTCCAGACGTTCCAGGACCTGTGCTTCGACACGTTCATCCTGGGCTGCTGCGGTGTCGACCCGGTGCAGGGCGCCACCGCCTACAACCTGGACGACGTACAGGTGAAGCGCGCCGCCGTGAAGGCGGCGCAGCGGGTGATCCTCGTCGCGACCGCCGACAAGCTCGGCCGCGCCGCGCTCGGCCGCATCTGCTCGATGGAGGAGATCGCCCTCATCGTCACGGACGCCCCCGACGACTCCGCGGTGGTGCAGGAGTTGAGGGACCAGGGCGTGGAGGTGGTGCGCCCGGCGGACGCCTGAGCCGGCCGCCCCGCGAGGTGCCGCGCACGCCCCGGCCGCACGGGCCGCGGCGCCGTGTGCCGTACGTCCGCCCCTCCCCGTCGCGCCGGAACCGCCCGCCACCCACCCGCCGGGATCGCCGGTGGGCGCGGTGCCATCCCGAGATCGAGTCAGGACTCTACGGCGCCGGACTCCGTTCGGCAATGCTGAACCCGGGGTGGCGTCACAGTGAAGCGCGGGGCGATATCCGGCCGTTCTTCGCCGTTGAGTGTTCATCAACTCGCCGATCGCGCATGGTGGTTGATGTGAAATCGTCGCAGGTGGCCCCGGTGAGGAAAGTGCTTGACGGGGTCGGGGTCAGTGAGCTTTGCTCTCCGTAGGCGTTCGGCATTGCCGAATCCTGTTCGGATCCCCAGGCTGCACGAGACCACTCATCCGGTTGCACAGCCCCCTCGATGACCAGGTCGGAGGACCCGGTGAACGTCTCCCCAGCCCCGCCGCGGGCTCACCGCCCAGCCCCGCCACGGCCCTGTCCGGCCCGTGGCGGCCAGCCCGGCCGTCCGCCCGTCGGCGCCCGATTATCACCTCGAGCACAGATCGGATCGGCATGACCGTTCATTCAGTCGACCATGTTGAGTTCTTCGTGGGTGACGCCCACCAGGCCGCCCACTACTACTGCGGTACGTACGGCTTCCGCGTGGTGGCCGAGGCCGGCCCCGACACCGGCCTCGCCGGAGCCCGTTCGCTGGTCCTGGCGCACGGCGGCGTACGCCTGGTGCTGACGTCCGCCCTGCACGCCGACCACGCCGCCGCCCGGT
This sequence comes from Streptomyces sp. NPDC054887, assembly GCF_053610585.1. Taxonomy (NCBI): domain Bacteria; kingdom Bacillati; phylum Actinomycetota; class Actinomycetes; order Kitasatosporales; family Streptomycetaceae; genus Streptomyces; species Streptomyces sp. NPDC054887. The sequence continues at coordinate 68,946 of NZ_JBSGYQ010000020.1, forward strand.
TCGTACGCCGGCACGGCGACGGCGTACGCGATGTGGCCCTGCGTTCCACCGACGCCGCCGGGGACTTCGAGCGCGCGGTGGCCGCCGGAGCGGACGTCGTCGCAAAGCCCGAGACCTTCGAGGACGCCGACGGCCGTGTCGTCCGCGCCACCATCGCCGCCACCAACGACCTGGTCCACACCCTCGTACAGCGCGAGGGACCGGCGGAAACCTTCCTGCCCGGGCGTTACCGGCCGACGGCCGCCGCGGGCGCCGCAGACCCGGGACTGCTGCGGTCGGTGGACCACCTTGCCCTGTGCCTGCGCCCCGGCTCGCTGGACGCCATGGTCGACTTCTACCAGCGCTCCCTGGGCCTTCGTCACACCTACGACGAGTACATCGTCGTGGGCGGTCAGGCCATGGCGTCCAAGGTCGTGCAGGACGAGACCCGGGGCGTCACCTTCACCATGGTGGAACCGGCCCCCGCCGCCGACCGCGGCCAGCTCGACGACTTCCTCGACCGCTTCGACGGCCCCGGCGTGCAGCACGTGGCGTACGGCACCGACGACATCGCCCGGGCGGCCCGCGAACTGCGCTCCTCCGGCGTCGAGTTGCTTCCCACCCCGGCCGGCTACTACTCCGCGCTGGCCGAGCGGGGCATAGAGGTGGACATCGACCACGAGGAACTGCGCGAACTGGGCCTGCTGGCCGACCGCGACGAATGGGGCCAGCTGGTCCAGGTCTTCACCCGCTCCCCGTACGCCCGCAGGACGGTCTTCTTCGAGCTGATCCAGCGGCTGGAGGCCCGTACCTTCGGCAGCGGCAACATCAAGGCGCTCTACGAGGCCGTGGAGCGCGAGCGGGCCGGCCGGCCGCAGGAGGCGGCGCCGGCCGGCGCCCTGGCGAAGGCCGGCGGATGACCGCCGCGCCCGCCGCCCCGGCCCCCCTCCCAGGAGTGGAGCCGACGGCTCCGCTGTCCTGGCGGGACTACGCCGAGGCCGCCCGCGCCCGGCTCGACCGGCCGGTGTACGACTACATCGCCGGCGGCAGCGGCGACGAGGTGTCGCTGCGCGGCGACCGCGCCGCCTTCGACCAGTACCGGCTGCGCCCGCGCACGCTGGTCGACGTGTCCCACTGCGAGACGGGAACCACGCTCCTCGGCAGCCCGGTGGCGTTCCCCGTCGGCGTCGCGCCCATGGCCTACCACCGCCTGGTGCACCCGGAGGGCGAGAGCGCCACCGTACGGGCGGCGGGCGCGGCCGGCGTGCTGACCGTCGCGAGCACCTTCGCCAGCACCACCCTGGAGGAGACGGCCGCCGCCGCGACCGGCCCGCTGTGGTTGCAGCTCTACATGCTGCGCCGCAGAGAGGTCACCGCATCGCTCGTGCGCCGGGCCGAAGCCGCCGGCTACCGGGCGCTGGTCGTCACCGCCGACACCCCCCGGATGGCGCGCAGGGAGCGCGACCTGCGCAACGGCTTCAGCCTGCCGCCGCACATCGGGCCGGCCAACCTCGACGACGACCACGCCGCCGGGCTGCACGACGGCCGCCGCGCCCGCTCCACCCTGGTCGAGCACGCCGCCCGCCACCACGACGCCGCCTTCACCTGGGAGGACCTGGCGCGACTGCGCTCGCTGACCGGGCTGCCCCTGGTGCTCAAGGGGGTGCTCACCGCCGAGGACGCGCGGCGGGCCGCCGGCCTGGGCGTCGACGGGCTGATCGTGTCGACGCACGGCGGCCGCCAACTCGACGGCGCCGTCGCCGCGTTGGACGCCCTGCCGGAAGTGGCCGAAGCCGCGTCGGCGCACTGCGAGATCCTCGTCGACGGCGGCGTCCGCCGCGGTACGGACGTCCTGAAGGCACTGGCTCTCGGCGCCCGCGCGGTGCTGGTCGGCCGCCCCGTCCTGTGGGGCCTCGCCGTCGACGGAGCGGCGGGCGTCGAACACGTCCTCACCACCCTCCACGCGGAGCTGGAAGAGGCGATGGCCCTCACCGGCCGCCCCCGCCTCGACACGATCGCCCCGGACGTCCTCCACCGCCGCGCCGCCCACCCCTGCCACCCCCACACGAACGACAAGGACATGGCATGACGACCCACGACGTACGCTTCTCGCTGACCGAGGCCGAGCAGGAGCTCCTGCCGTCCGACGACGACGTGGCCTTCTACCAGGAACACGGCTGGTACCTGTCGAAGAAGCTGCTGACCGACGAGGAGGTCGACCTCCTCGACTCCGCCGCCGACCGCTTCTACGCCGGGCACCGCGACCGCACCCTGCCCACCCGCCCTCCGCGCCTGGCGTACTGGGAGCCGGACCAGGGCGACGTGCACCGGCACAACGACTACATCTTCTACGAGGACGACACCATCCGCGGCATCCTGGCCAAGCCGCTCATCGCGGCGGTCGCCGCGCGCATCGCGCGGAGCGGCCAGATACGCCTGTGGAACAGCACCCTCATCCACAAGCCGCCGCGCGCGGACGACGCACGCAACATCGTGCCCTGGCACTTCGACCGCCACTACTGGCAGACCTGCTCGTCCGACGAGATGCTCACCGCCTTCATCCCCTTCCACGACTGCGGCGAGGAGATGGGCACCATCACGATGGTCGACGGCAGCCACCGCTGGAAGGAGATCGGCACGGACGACACCACCACCCGTCACTTCGCCGAGCGCGACCGGTCGGAGCTGGAGGAGGTACTCGCGGAGAACGCCGCCCACAACGGGGTGGAGGTCCGCAAGGTGCCCGTCGTCGTACCCAAGGGACACATCAGCTTCCACCACTGCCGCACCTACCACGGCAGCGGGTACAACGTCAGCGACCGGCCGCGCCGCGCGATATCGCTGCACCTCCAGGACAGCGCCAACCAGTGGCGGCCCTTCCACCTCTCCGACGGCGAGCGCGTGGTCTACAACAACGACGTGCTCGTCCGCGCGGACGAGCACGGCAACCCCGACTACACCGACCCCGACTTCTGCCCCGTCCTGTGGGAGACGCCCGGTGAATGAGGGACCCCCGCCCCACGTCCTGGCCGCCCGCGACCTGCACGGTTCCCTCGGCGACCCGCTGATGGAGGTGATGAACTTCCTCAACGAGGTCACCACCCGCCACCCCGACGCCATCTCCTTCGGTCCCGGCCGCCCGTACGAGGGCCTGTTCGACGTCGAGCGGATCGGCGACTACCTCGACGCGTACAAGCGGCACCTCGCCGAGGACCTCGGCCGCAGCCCCGACGAGATCAGGTCCCTGCTGTTCCAGTACGGACGCACCAACGGCCAGATCCACGACCTCGTGGCCCGCACCCTGCGCAACGACGAGGGCATCGAGGCGGACCCCCGGTCCCTCGTGGTGACCGTGGGCTGCCAGGAGGGCATGTTCCTCACGCTGCGCGCGCTGTTCGCCTCGCCCGCGGACGTCCTGCTCGTCTCCTCGCCCTGTTACGTCGGGATCACCGGCGCGGCCCGGCTGCTGGACATCGAGACGGTGCACGTGCCCGAGGGCGAGGAAGGCGTCGACCAGGAAGCGCTGCGGCGGACGGTCGCCGGACTCCGGGCGGCAGGGAAGCGGCCCCGCGCGCTCTACGTGGTGCCGGACTTCGCCAACCCGACGGGCACCCGCATGCCGCTGCCCGCGCGCCACGATCTGCTCGGCCTGGCCGACCGGGAGGACCTGCTCCTCCTGGAGGACAACCCGTACGGCTTCTTCACCCGCACCGGCGACGGCAGTCCCACGCTCAAGGCCCTGGACGACCGGCGGCGCGTGGTCTACCTGGGCTCGTTCGCCAAGACGTGCTTCCCCGGAGCCCGGGTCGGCTACGTCGTCGCCGACCAGCTCGTCGAGGCCGCGGACGGCACCCGCACGCTCCTCGCGGACGAACTGTCGAAGATCAAGGGCATGGTGACGGTGAACACGCCGGCGCTGAGCCAGGCCGTCATCGGCGGCATGCTCCTGATGCACGACTGCCGGCTGCGGGAGGCCAACAAGCCGGCCGCCGACTTCTACGCGGGCAACCTGGCGCTTCTGCTGGAGCATCTGGAGCGGCTGCTGCCGCCGGAACCGCGCGAGGCCGCCGGGATCCACTGGAACGCGCCCGACGGCGGTTTCTTCCTCACCCTCACCCTCCCCGTCCCGGCGGACAACGCCCTGCTCGAAGTCTCCGCCCGCGAGCACGGCGTCATCTGGACCCCCATGAGCTACTTCCACCCGGACGACGGAGGCCGGCGGCAGATGCGTCTGTCGGTCAGCTACCTGACGCCGGACCAGGTCGTCGAGGGAGCCCGCCGCCTGGTGGACCTGCTGCAACGGAGCTGCCTGTGAACGCCGTCCTCTACGTCGTGACCGTACTGATCTGGGGTTCCACCTGGCTGGCCATCAAGGGCCAGCTGGGCGACGTGCACCCCACGGCGTCCATCGCCTACCGGTTCGCCCTGGCCGCCGTGATCCTGCTGGCGTGGGCGCGCCTGCGCGGACTGCCGCTGCGCTACCCGGGGCGCGTGCACGGGCAGTTCGCCCTCATGGGCGGACTGATGTTCTCCACGAACTTCCTGTGCTTCTACGTCGCCGAGCACCACCTCACCACCGGCCTCGTGTCGATCATCTTCGCCATGTCGCTGGTGGTGAACATCGCCTTCGCCCGCATCTTCTTCCGGCGCACGATCACCGCCAAGACCCTCGTCGGGGGAGCGGTGGGCCTGCTGGGCATCGCCACGGTCTTCTGGCCGGAGTTCCGGGCGTTCGACCTCTCCTCAGGGGCGGGCCGCGGCATCGTGCTGTCGGTCATCGGCACCCTGGTGTTCTGCCTGGGCAACGTCGTGTCCGGCAAGACGCAGGCGGCGGGCATCCCCGTCATCCAGGGCACCGGTTACGCCATGGGGTACGGGGCGCTGCTCATGGCTCCGTTCGCGGCGTTCCTCGGTGACGGCGTGCTGTTCGAGCCCACCCTGGAGTACACCGGCTCGCTGCTCTACCTCGCCGTGTTCGGCTCGGTGATCGGCTTCGGCGCCTACCTCACTCTGCTCGGCCGGATCGGCGGCGAGCGCGCCGCGTACGCGATGGTGCTCTTCCCCATCGTGGCGCTCCTGCTGTCCACGGTGTTCGAGGACTTCCACTGGACGGTACGGGACCTGGCCGGCGTCGTCCTGATCCTGATCGGCAACGCCGTCATGCTGACCAGCCCGGCGCTGCTGCGGCGCCTGACCGGCGACCGTTTCCCCGCGGCGGAGCCGACGGCGCCCGCCCCGGCCGACCGGTAGACCGGACCGTCGGGTCCCCGCCGGACGGTCCGGCCCCCACCCCCACCACCACGGTCGAGGAGCGTCACCTTGAGAACCGCCGCAGTCGTCGGAACCGGTCTCATCGGCACGTCGATCGCCCTGGCCCTGACGGGCCGCGGAATCACCACCCACCTGATCGACCGCGACCCCGACGGCGTGCGCCTCGCCGCCGCCAGGGGAGCGGGCACACCCGAAAGCCCCACGGCGCCGGTGGACATCGCGGTCATCGCCGTCCCGCCGTCGCAGGTCGCGACGGCCCTCGCCGCGCAGCAGGAGTCCGGACTCGCCAAGGTCTACACGGACGTGGCGGCCGTCAAGGCCCCGGTGTACGACGCGTGCGTGGACCTGGGGTGCGACACCACGTCGCTGGTGGGCGGGCATCCGCTGGCCGGGCGGGAACGCTCAGGTCCGCTCGCGGCCCGCGCCGACCTCTTCCAGGACCGCCACTGGGTGCTCACCCCGGCCGCGGACACCCGCGAGGCCGCGCTCAACCGCGCCCTGGAACTGGTGTCGCTGTGCGGCGCCGTCCCCGTGCTCCTCGAACACCGGGACCACGACCGGGCCGTGGCCCTCGTGTCCCACCTGCCCCACCTGATGGCGAGCCTCACCGCGGCCCGGCTGCTGGAGGGCGAGGACTACGCCGTACGGCTGGCCGGCCGCGGCATGGGAGACCTCGCCCGGATCGCCGCCGGCGACGCCGGGCTGTGGGCGGACGTACTCGCGTGCAACGCGGCGGCCGTCGGCCCGCTGCTCGCCGATCTCACCGACGACCTGCGACGCACGGCCGACGCGCTCGAAGGACTGACCGGCGGCGGGCGGCAGAGCCGGGAGGCAGCACGGGCCGATCTGACGGACATCCTGCGGCGCGGCAGCGAGGGGCACTCCCGCGTCGTCACCACGCACGGGTACGGCGGGACGGAGGTGCCGCCCGCCTCGCTCTCCGTCGCCCTCGTCGGCCGCGACCGGCCGCTGGCCCGGCTGCTGGACGACGTGAACGCGGAACGGATGGACCTGGAGGGCATGGTGCTCCCGGACGACGGGCCGCCGCCGCACGAAACGGTCGAGATCCAGGTGGCGGCGGAGATCGCCCGCCCCCTCACCGTCGCGCTGCGCGACCGGGGATGGGCGGTCCACCAGGTCCCGGCCCTGGCCTGAAGCGGACGGGCCTCGTGGGCACGGCATGCCGTGCCCCGGACGGGGCCCGACCCGACCGACACGACGTGAACATGACTTGACGGGACGCCGTCCGTCCCGACTGACTTGACCGTCCGCCCGGACATCCGAACGCGAACGAGGAGCAACGCAGATGCCGCACATCGTCGTCGACCACGACAGCACCGTGGAAGCCGCCCTGGACCGCCGGAAATTCGCTCTGGAACTGCACGCGCTGGCAGCGGAAACGGTCGCCGGCATCACCGTGGCGAGCTGCAAGACCCGTTTCCGGCGCGTGGACGAGGTCGTCGTCGCCGACGGGGACGACGGCCAGGCGCTGATCCACGTCGATCTCGCCATCCTGCCCGGCCGCACCACCGAGGCCAAGGCGGCGCTGAGCGCGGCCGTGCTGGACCTGGTACGCCGCCACACCGCCTCCGTCCCCGGGGTGGTGCACGCCTCCGTGGACGTGTCGGACCTCAGCGCGGCGTACGCCAAGCACGTGACCCCCGGCGGCTCGCCGAGCAGCTAGCGCCCGGCGGGGTCGCCCGAGGGGGTACGCGCAGGGGCGAGCCGGTCAGGAGGGGTGCTGGTCGGCCTTCTGCGCGTTCTTCTCCTTGATGCGCACCGCTTCCTTCCGGACCTCGGCCAGGTTGGCGCGCTCCTGCTCCAGCCACTCGGGCGACTGCGCCTTCAGCGCCTCGATCTGCTCGGTGGTGAGGGGCTCCGTCACACCGCCGCGGGCGAGACCGGCGATGGAGACGCCCAGCTTCGCCGCGACCACCGGGCGGGGGTGCGGGCCGTTGCGTCGCAGATCCTGGAGCCACTGGGGAGGGTCGGTCTGGAGGGTGTTCAGTTCGGTGCGCGAGACGACACCCTCCTGGAACTCGGCGGGGGTGGCCTCGAGGTACACACCCAGCTTCTTCGCCGCGGTCGCGGGCTTCATGGTCTGGGTGTTCTTGTGCGACGTCATGGCGTCAAGGGTATCGAGCATGCGTGCTGCCTCCGACCACGTCCGGCCGGGCGGTAGCCTTGCGGGGTGACCGCTCCCGATGCATCCCCCTCGTTCCGCCTCGCCTATGTGCCGGGAGTGATGCCCACGAAGTGGGTGCGGATCTGGAACGAGAGGCTGCCCGGGGTCCCCCTGACCCTGACCGGCGTCACCGCCGCCGAGTCGTTCGGCGTACTGCGGCGCGGCGAGGCCGACGCGGGGTTCGTACGGCTGCCGGTCGACCGGACGGACCTCAGCGCGATCCCCCTCTACACCGAGACGACCGTGGTGGTGGTACCGAAGGACCATCCGATGACGGCGGCCGAAGAGGTGTCCACCGAGGATCTCGCCGACGACATCGTGCTGCACCCCCTCGACGACACCCTCGGGTGGGAGCGGCTGCCGGGGCTGCCCGCGAACGAGCGCCCCGCCACGACGGAGGACGCCGTCGAACTGGTGGCGGCGGGCATCGGCGTGCTCGTCGTGCCCCAGTCGCTCGCCCGCCTGCACCACCGCAGGGACCTCACCTACCGGCCGGTGTCGGACGCGCCGCAGTCGCGCGTCGCGCTGTCGTGGCCCGAGGACGCGACCACCGACCTGGTGGAGCACTTCATCGGGATCGTACGGGGCCGGACCGTCAACAGCTCCCGCGGCCGTCCCGCGCCGTCGGCGGCGGCGAAGGGCAAGAGCGCGGACACGCGCGACGCCCGGCGCAAGCCCGCCGCCGGCAAGGCCGGGGGCAAGCCGGTGCGCACCTCGGCGGGGAAGCCGGCCGGCAAGGGTTCGCGGGGCGGCTCCGGCGGCCCCGCCAAGGGCGCCAAGCGCGGCAGACCCCGCCGCCGCTCCTGACCGCCGCGCGGCGGGTGGCGCGGTGACGGTGCCCTGAAGGGGGGACGCTCAGGTGCATCCGGCCCGCACGGGCCCCGCCCTCCTCTCCGGGGTCAGCGTATTGTCGCGTTATGGGTGCATTCGCGCGGTTCATTGACAGCCTGTCCCGGATGCCGGCGGCACGGGCCGGACGGCTTCCGGGGCCCGGCGGGTGCTCCCACGCCGGTGGCGGACGCGGAGCCCGGCCGCGCGGGCGGACGCGCCCGGCGGGCGCCTCCGGGGGAGAGTGACCGTATGGAGGGGTCTGCCGAATACGGGGTGCGAAGGCTGGAGCCGGTCGCGTCCGACATCCTCCACGACACCGCCGCGTCCGCCGTCATGGTGTACCTGCTGCCGCCGGGGGAGAACGCGCTCCACCTGGTGGTGATCGGCGGAGTCGCCCGGGAGTTCGCCACGCCCTGGACGCGGGTCGCCCTGACGGACCCGATTCCCGTGGCCGACGCCGTGCGGGAACGGCGGCTCATCTGGATCGGCAGCCAGGAGGAGATGGGCCGCCGCTACCCCCGCCCGGCGCTGGTCCTGCCCTACCGGTTCACCCTGGCCGCCGCCCCCGTCGTCCATGGCGGCGAGACCCTGGGAGGGGTCGTACTGCTGTGGCCCGGCTCGTACCCGGAGCAGCTGGGGGAGCGCGAACGCCAGGCGGTGCACACCGGATGCGACCGGCTCGGGCGGATGATCCGGCAGGCCGCCGACGACGGCCGCCCCCTCCTGCCCGAACACCGGCCCCGCGTGCTCCCCGCCGCCGAGAGCCGCACACCGGGCCCGGCCGAGGCCGCGGCGGCGGTGGCCTTCGTCGACCGCCTGCCGGGCGGCAGCTGCGCACTGGACCTCAGCGGCCGCATCACCTTCATCACTCCCGCCGCGGCCGACCTGCTGGGGGCCGACCCCGGTGACCTCATGGGGGCCCTGCCGTGGGAGGCCCTGCCCTGGATGGACAACGCGACCGTCGAGGACCGCTACCGCGCCGCGGTGATCAGCCGCCAGAGCACGTCCTTCACCGTCCTTCGCCCCCCCGACCACTGGCTGGCGTTCCACCTCTACGCGGACGCCTCCGGGATCAGCGTGCGGATCACGCCCGCCGACGCGCCCGCGGACGGCGACGACGCGACGAGCCCGCCCGCGTCCGCGTCGCTGCCCAGCCGGGCGACCGCCCTGTACCACCTGATGCACCTGGCCGCCATCCTCACCGAGGCCGCCGGGGTGCGCGACGTCGTCGACCAATCGGCCGACCAGCTCATTCCCGCCCTGGGCGCCCAGGCCATGACGATCTTCGTGGCGGACGAGGGGCGTCTGAAGGTCATCGGACACCGTGGTCACACCCGGGGCCAGACCAACGAACTCCTCGGCCGGTTCGACGGCGCGCCCCTCGACTCCGACGCCCCCACCGCACGGGTGCTGGCCACCGGCATGCCCCTGTTCTTCGCCAGCCCGGAGGAACTCCACGCCGCCTACCCCTCCGCCGTCATCCTGGGCGACATGCGGGCGTGGGCCTTCCTGCCGCTGGTCGCGTCGGGCCGCCCGGTCGGCTCCCTCGTCCTCGCCTACGCGCTCCCCCGCTCCTTCGCCCCGGGGGAGCGCGCGATCCTCAGCTCACTGGCCGGACTGGTCGCGCAGGCGCTCGACCGGGCCCGTCTGTACGACGCGAAGCACCAGCTCGCCCACGGCCTCCAGGCCAGCCTCCTGCCGCACACCCTGCCCCACCTCGCCGGACTCGACGTCGCGGCCCGCTACCTCCCGGCCGGACACGGCATGGGCGTCGGCGGGGACTTCTACGACTTCATCCGCCTCGACGACACCACGGCGGCCGCCGCCATCGGCGACGTACAGGGGCACAACGTCGAGGCCGCCGCCCTCATGGGACAGGTCCGCACCGCCGTGCACGCCTCGGCCGGCGCGCCCCCCGACGAAGTCCTCGCCCGCACCAACCGTCTCCTCACCGACCTCGACACCGGCCTGTTCACCAGCTGTACGTACGCGCACATCGACCTCACGAGCCGCCGTGTGCAACTGGCGAGCGCCGGTCACCCCCCGCCGCTCCTGCGCGGTCCCGACGGACACACGGAGGTGGTATCCGTACCGGCCGGGCTGCTCCTCGGCATCGACCCGGCCGCCCGGTACAGCACGTCGGACATCGCGCTGCCCCCGGGTTCCGTGTTCGCCCTGTACACCGACGGCCTCGTCGAGGCTCCCGGCGTCGACATCGACCAGGCCATCGCCGGCCTGGCGCACCGCCTCTCGCTGTGCGGGGGCGCCACCATGGCCGCCGTCGCGGACGCCCTGGTGCGGCGCCCGCCGTCCGAGCAGCCCCGCCACGACGACATCGCGCTGCTGCTGATCGGCACCGAGGGGGCGGGGGAGACGCGTCCCTGAACGCGTCAGCAGGGACGGCGCCACACCCCCAGGTCCAGCTTCTTGCGCATCGAGCTCAGGCCCAGCGCGGTGGAGCGCGCGCAGAAGTCGCCCGCCGGCAGGGCGTACTCCACGTGCAGCACCGCCTTCCCCGCCTTCACGAAGGGGGCGAGCGCCGCGCACTCGTCGTACTGGGCGCACTCCTCGTTCACCGCGAAGTCGAAGTCGCCCACCAGCTCCGTGATCTGCGGCAGGTCGTTCTTCAGCCCCACCGACATGCCGCGCGCGTGGGCGAGGCCCGCCAGCATGCGGTTGTACGCGAGCTGGTGGCGGGCGGTGAGGGGGAAGCCGGTGTCGTTGAGGTAGCCGTCCATCAGGTCCGGCTCCACCGCGTCGAAGCCCTTGTCGCGGCACATGTCGAAACGCTTCGCCATCAGCGGGCGCAGCACGTCGAGGCGCCGGATGTCGAGCCAGCGTTCACCGGCCCACCCGTTGCCCCGGCCCCGGACGGCGGACGGGAAGTCCCCGCTGTCGGGGCGGAAGGACTCCCACGCCCCGGCGTTGACGTAGCAGATGACCCGGCGGCCGTCCCGGTGCAGCCGGCGCACCGTCGCGGCGTCGTTCTCGAATCCGTCGATGTCGTAGACGGGCACGTCGACCCGGCCGTCGACGTGCCCGTCGAGCTGCCACTGCCACGCCGTGCCGACCGCCGGCCGCCACGGCACGGCGGGGCGCGGCTCGGGCGCCGAGCACGCCGCGAGCAGCGCGAGCAGGAACAGCAGGCACAGCGGACGCGCGCGGGTCATGAGGCCCTCCGGCGCAGGGCGGGCGGCAGCAGCGACCAGGGGTTCGGCCCGTGGCCGGGCACCGCGCAGTGCACCGCGGCGCGGCGCAGCGCCGCCGTGCGGGCGGCGAGCACCGAAAGACCGGCCGGTACGCCGTGGATGAGATGGCAGAAGCGTTCCGGAGGATGCGCCGACGTCCACGCGGGCGCGGCGGGCGCCGCCGAGTACGCGGCCCAGTCGCCCTCGAAGGTGACCAGCAGATCGGCGACCGCCGCGTAGCCCGGGGCCGGGTGGGTCCCCGGGTTGAGCACGACCGTACGGCCGCCCCGGGAGCGCGCCGCCCGCGCGAGCCGCCGGTAGTGGCGCACCGCTCCGGGGGCGGAGGCGGCCTGGTCCAGGAAGACGCCGTCGGTGGCGTACCAGTCTCGGTAGCGGTCGAAGTCGGCGGTGACCGCGCGCAGCGGCCGCCGGCCGTAGTCGGTGTCGGCGTACCCGAGCAGCGGCACCCCCGCCGCCCGCAGGGCGCGGGCGGCGGCGGCGAACGACGGCTCCGGCGCGGCGCCGGGACCGTCCGCGATGTTCAGCACCACGCCGTACAGCAGCGGCGCGGACTCCACGAGCGTCCACCAGGCGTCGGGATCGACGGCCGGGTGGACGTACATGGGGACGAGCAGCTTCGCCGGCGGCACGGACGCCGGCCCCGGCCGCTCGCTCACCGGGCGGCTGCTTCGACGGGGGCCTCGCGGGGACCGGCCGCCCACAGGTCGGACAGCGACCGCGCGAGAGCGCGCCGCGGCTCCCAGCCGAGGGCGGCCCGCGCCGCCGTGACGTCCGCGCACTGCCAGGACACCGCGGACGACCGGGCGGAGCCGCCGCCGGTCTCCTCCAGCGTGCCGGTGAACCCGGCGGCCCACACCAGCCCGTGGGCCAGGTCGCGCACGGCGGTGGCCCGGCCGCTGCCGATGTTGAGCACGGCCGGCAGCGGCCCGGTGGCCGTCGCCGCCAGGGCTACGGCGTCCGCCACGTCCCGTGCGTCGACGAAGTCGCGGTACGCCGACAGGTCACCTACCCGCACGGTTCCCGACGTCCCGGCCCGGCGCAGCTCCCCGGCGAGGCGTCCGGGCAGCCCGGCGGCCGGCGCCCCCGGACCCACCGGGTTGAAGACGCGCAGGACGACGGCGTCGATGCCCGCGGCGGTCACCGCCGCGGTGCCCGCCAGCTTCGTCGCCCCGTACGGGCCCTGGGGCCGGGTGGCGGCGTCCTCCGCGACCGGCTCGCCGGGAGCTGTCGGGCCGTACTCGGCCGCAGAGCCGAGATGGACGAGGCGCGCGCCGGGCGCCGCGGTGGCCATCGCCTCGCAGAGCGCGGCGGGCCCGCGGGCGTTGACGTCGGTCAGCCGCACGGCGCTGCCGGACACCAGACCCGCGCAGTTGACGACGACGTCGGGCGCCGCCCGGCGCAGCGCGTCCGCGAGGACTTCCGGGTCGGCGGTCAGATCGAGGGGCACACCGGCGGACGCGGACCGGCCGCCGTCGAGCAGCCGCACGCCCGGCAGGGCGCGCAGCCGCTCGGCGGTGTGCCCGCCCAGGAATCCGGTGGAGCCCAGGACGAGAAGGCGCATGTCCCGCTCACGCCCCCTTGAGGAGCAGGCCGCGGTACGTGGTGAACTCCGCGTTGGCCCGGTCGTAGTCGTCGGGCCGGCCGATGTCGAGCCAGTAGCCGTCGAACTCGTAGGCGGCCGGGGGCTTCTCGGCGGCGAGCAGGTCGAGGACCAGTTCGTCGAAGCCGAGCGGCAGGCCCGGCGTGTAGCCGGCAAGGGTCTCCCGGGAGAGGCCGTAGACGCCCATGGAGACCCGGTAGTCCATGCTCGGCTTCTCCGCGAAACCGGTGACGCGGCCCTCCTCGGTCGTCAGGACGCCGAAGTCGATGGCGACCTTGCGGGCGTACGTGGCGACCGTGAGCGGGGCCCCGGAGGCGCGGTGCGAGCGGACCACCTCGCCGTAGTCGAGGTCGGTCAGGATGTCGCCGTTCATCACCAGGAAGTCGTCCGGCAGCCGGTCCATCATGGTGAGCAGCGGGCCCATGGTGCCGAGCGGGCTGTCCTCCGTGGAGTAGCCCACCCGCAGGCCCCACTGGGAGCCGTTGCCGACGTACGCGCGGATGATGTGGCCCAGATGACCGATGGCTATCGTGCAGCTGGTGAAGCCGCTCGCGGCCAGCTGGCGGAGCACGATCTCCAGGATCGCGTGCTGGTCGCCGATGGGCACGAGCGGCTTGGGCAGCGCCGTCGTGTACGGCCGCAGCCGAACGCCCTTGCCACCGGCGAGGATCACTGCATGCATGGAAGTCCCCTGTACGTCGCGTGCGGTCGAGGTCAGATGTTGTAGATGCCGGTCTTGTAGCGGGAGAGGTTGCCGGGGTCGCGGAAGAAGTCGATGGTGTGGCCGAGTCCCTGCTCCAGGTCGTGCTCCGGCCGCCAGCCGGTGGCGGTGCGCAGCCGCGTGGCGTCCGCGACCAGGCGCATGACCTCCGAGTTGGCCGGGCGGATGCGCTGTTCGTCCTCGCGTACGTCGAGGTCGGCGTCCATCAGCTTGCCGATGAGCCGGGTGAGTTCGCCCACCGAGATCTCCCCGCCGGTGCCGGCGTTGAAGGTCTGGCCCACGACCGCCTCGGCGGGCGCGGTGCCGACGGCGAGGAAGGCGCGGGCGGTGTCCTTGACGTACAGGAAGTCGCGGGTGGGACGGAGGTCCCCGAGCGTGATGGTCCGCTCCCCGGCCGCGACCTGGCCGATGACGGTCGGGATGACCGCGCGCATCGACTGGCGCGGGCCGAAGGTGTTGAAGGGGCGCAGGGTGACGACGGGGGTGTCGAAACTGGCGTGGTAGCTGTCCGCGAGCCGGTCGCCGCCGGCCTTCGACGCGGCGTACGGGGACTGGGTGCTGATCGGGTGGTCCTCGGTGATCGGCACGGTCTGCGCGGTGCCGTACGTCTCGCTCGTCGAGGTGTGGACCAGGCGCGGGGTGCCGTGTCTGCGCACCGCCTCCAGGACGTTGAGCGTGCCCGTCACGTTGGTGTCCACGTAACTGTGCGGAGCCTGGTAGGAGTACGGGATCGCGATGAGGGCGGCCAGGTGGTAGACGGCCTCGGCGCCTTCGACGAGCTGGTTGACCGAGCCGGGGTCGCGCACGTCGCCGAGGACGATCTCGACCTGGTCCAGGGTCTCGGGGGACAGGGTCTCCAGCCATCCGTACGAGGAGAACGAGTTGTACTGGGCCATCGCGCGGACGCGGTGGCCGGCCGCCACGAGCGCCTCGGTGAGGTGGGAGCCGATGAAGCCCTCCGCGCCGGTGACGGCGACGAGGGACGGGGCTGGTGCGGTCACGGGGACGCTCCTCATGGGGTGATGGACGGGAAGGCGAGCGGTTCAGCGGTGTGCGGTGGGCCTGCCGAGGATCCGGCAGGCCAGGTACAGGAGGGCGAGGGCGGCGACGGTCCGGCAGAGCGGCTGGGCGAGCGGGGCCGGCAGCCCGGCCGCCGGGGCGGCGGCCTCCGCGGCGGCCGCCGCGAGACAGACCGCCGCCGGCGGCCAGGCCACACCGAACGCCTGGAGCAGCAGGGCGGTCCACAGGACCGCCCCGAGCCCGAGCAGCGGGGCGGCGCCCGTCCCGGTGAGCAGGGCGCCGGCGGCCAGCAGGGCGACGTACGAGCCCAGGCAGAGCACCAGGGCGCGGGCGGCCCGCAGGGCGAAGTCGCGCGGTGCGGTGCTGGCGCGCAGGGCCGCGACGGCGAGCCCCCGGTAGCGGTAGAGCAGCCACTCGGCGAAGCCCATGCTGAGGGTCAGGACGACCACGGCGTACGGGTCCGCCGCCCCCGTGAGCATCGCGAGGACCCCGGCGGCGAGGCCGAACAGACCGTACGGCAGGGACGCCGTGAGCCCCGGCGCCGCGCCCGCCGCCACGGGGGGCGGGGCCGGCTGCCGTACCCCTCGGGCCGCCGTGAGCGTCGCGAGGCCGACGGTGGCGAGCAGCGCGGCCACCGCCACGGCGGTCGGCGGGCGCCACCAGAGCGTGGCGGCGGCGCCCCCGGCGACGGGCAGCAGGGTCAGCAGGAGCGTCCGTTCGCGGCCGAGGACCAGGAGCACGGTGGCCGCGCCCAGGTAGCAGGACTGCCCGGCGGCGAAGGCCCCCGCCTGTCCCGGCCCGGTGAGCGCCAGGCCCGTCACGGAGGCGGCCAGGGCCCCCGCGGGAGCGCCGAGCCGCAGCGTGCGGCCCGCCGCGGCCTCTCCGGCGGCGGCCAGCCGCACGTGGGCCCGGTGGCTGAGCGCCTGGTTCCACGCCCACGCCACCAGGCCGGCGGCGACCAGCCCGCTGACGGCCCCCGCGCCCTCCAGCAGGGGGGACCCCAGCACGTAGGCCAGGCCGGGGAGCGAGAAGACCAGCCCGCGCACGGCGCACCGCAGGGTGTCGGGACGCCAGGGATCGGCGGCCGGCGCGGGTTCGGGATAGTGCCGTGGCACCCGGGCGTACAGGTCGGCGGCGAGCGCGAACAGACCGGGACGGCCGTAGCGCGTACTGATCTGATCGCCCGTCAGTCCGTCCGACTCCAGCAGCGCGGCGACCTCGTACGGGTGGACGGCGGCGGACACGGGCTCCATCAGCCGCTCCGCGAGCTCGTCGATGGGATCGGCGGCCCAGCTCGGCCGCCCCCTGTTCCCCTTCCGCTGCCGGGGCAGGGCGGGCAGGCTGCCGCCCTCGCCCGGCAGCAGGCGCAGCGGGCCGCTCATCCGAGGGCCCCGGCGTGCCGCTCTGCCCGCCACCCGGTCAGGTCCGCGCTTTCGCGGGCTCGCCCGGCGGCCAGTTCGGTGTAGATGGAGCGGAAGGTGTCGATGGTCTGCCGGAGCGTGAACTGCTCGATGACCCGCAGCCGGGCGCCCTGCCCCATGGCGGCCCTGCGTTCCGGGTCGCGCAGCAGTTCCAGGGCCGCTCGGGCCATGGCCTCGGGCTCCCTCGGCGGGACCACGAGACCCGTGTCGCCGACCGCCTCCCGCACTCCGCCGACATCGGTGGAGACGGTGGCGCGTCCGCACGACATGGCCTCGATGAGCGTGAACGGGAAACCCTCGCTGATGCTGGACAGCATCACGGCGTTGCCCGCCGCGTAGGCGTCCCGTATGTCCTCGACCCGGCCCTCGAAGACGACGGCGTCCGCGTGCCCCAGCTCCGCCGCGAGCGCCTCGCAGCGCTCCCGGTAGACCTCGCCGCCGCGCGGTGTGCCACCGAACAGCCGCAGGCGGGCGTCCGGCATCTCGGCCCTGACCAGCGCGAAGGCCCTGATGAGGGTCTCCAGGTCCTTGATCGGGTCGACCCGCCCCGCCCAGCTCAGGGTGGGGACCTCCGGCTCGGGGCCGGCGGCCGGGAAGGCCGCCGGGTCGACGCCGTTGTAGACGGTGCGTATCAACTCCGGCGCGGCGCCTCCCTGTTCCTCCCACAGCCGGTTGTAGCGGTTGCCCGGCGTGATCAGGTCCGCGGTGCGGTACGTCTCCTCCGCGAGCAGCCGGAAGAACCCGAGGAGCAGCGCCTTGACCGGCCACCGGTAGGGGCCGGTGCGGTACCCGAGGTAGCGCTCGCGCAGGTAGACGCCGTGCTCGGTGAGGAGCAGCGGTACGCCGTGCAGCCGCCGCCCGACCAGTCCCGGCAGGACCGCGAGTCCTCCGCTCACCGCGTGGGACACGCCGTGCTCGGGCGGCGCCGCGGTGAGCGGGCGCAGCGCGTGCTCCAGCAGGTCGGTGGCGGTCAGGGCGTCGTGCAGGGTCGGCCGGGCCGCGTGGACCGGCAGGCCCGGGCGGCCCCACACGGCGGCCAGGACGCCGACGGCCTGGTCCGTGCGCAGGGCGGGGGCGAGCTCCCCGTCCCTTGCCGCGCGGGCCAGTTCGTACAGCGCGGGCCCGAACCGGTCCTCGGCGTCCGGGTCGAGGAGTGCGGTCAGGAAGTTTTCGTACGCCGCCATCAGCTGTCTGCGGCGACGGCCGCGCGGGGCCCTGCCGCCCGGGTCCGGGCCCCACATGGGGACCGTGACGGGCGGCGCGACGTGGGCGGGCAGCTCCCAGGCGAGCGGCTCCCGGCCGGTGCCGGTCACCGCGATCACCCGGAAGTCGAAGTCGGGCATGCCCTGGACGAGCTGGTCGCACCAGACGCTGACGCCCCCGTGGCTGTGCGGATAGGTGCCCTCGGTGAGGAGGGTGACCCGCGCCGCGCCGGACGGCGGCACGCGGAGTACTTCGGGCATGACGAGACGTTCCCCCGTGGAGATGCGGCGCGGTGCCGGCCGAGTACGGCTGCGGTGGTGCGGTGGTCGGGCGCTGATCAGCCGGTGACGCCGTACGGCACCCTCTCGCGCACCCCGGCCGGCACCGGCAGGCGCGGGGCGCGGGCCCGCACCGGGTCGGCCCGGTCCACCGAGGCGGCCGTGGCGGTGGCGCCGGCGGGCAGGGTGAGCGTCACCCGGTCCTGGAGGAGTCCGGGCGAGACCCAGCCGGAGGCCGAGCCGGCGTACGGGCTGCCGAACGCCTCGGTGCCGAGCAGCGCGTTCTGCCGGGTGCCGGTGGGCATGGTCGCGGTCGCCCGGACGCCGCCGGGCGCGCGGACGGTGACCGTGTCGCCGACGCGGTACGCCGTCACCTGCCCGGCCTTGAGGGCGGTGTTCCAGGCGGCCCGGTCGCGCAGTTCCGCGCCGATCTGCTGCTGGCGCAGGTTGACCAGCGGGGTGTTGGCGGCGTACAGGCCCGAGTAGTCGTCGATGACGCGGTCCAGCACCGGGTAGGCGATGCGGTCCTCGGCGAGGTTGGACTGGTGGATGAAGTGCGGCCGGGGGTCGTTGGCGAGGACGTGGCCCAGCGCGATGCGGGCCTCCAGCGGCACGATGTAGTCGGCGTAACCGGTGACCGTGTCGAGCGGCTCGTCCAGGCAGGTGGTGCCCGCCGCGCTCTCGCAGACGCCGCTGCCGCCGTCGGACGCCCTGGTGTAGATCCAGTTGTACTCGTCGATCTGCTCGGTGGCGCGGCCCGCGTTGTAGAAGACGTTCATCGGGTAGCGCGGCACGGTGAGCGCCGGGCCGACCTTGCGCTGGGCGCGGTCGCGGGAGTTGTCCGAGCCGAGCCAGGTGACGGCGTTGTCGGCGAGGGCGGGACCGAGGTTCGGGTTGTCGTCGGGCTGCTGCGGCAGGATCTTCAGACCGGAGTGCTCACCGGTCACCAACTCGCCCGTCGCCAGCGGCAGTCCCGCGCGCTGGGCCCAGGCCCGGTTCTCCCTGATCTGGGTGGAGATCTCGGAGCGGGTGACGTAACGGGTGCTTCCGTCGGCGTTCTTGGCGCAGACCCACGGGACGACCGAGACGTCCTGGACGCAGCCGAGGAAGGGGTGGTTGTACGTGTGGTTGATCCACCGGTAGGCGTTCTTGTCGGCGAAGAGCTGCTGGGCCAGCGGGTCCGTGCCGCCGTGCTCCTCCTTGTAGAGCTCGCTGCCGCCGCCGTTGTACGCCATGTCCAGGGTGAAGCCCTTGGCCGCCGACCACTGGGTCGCGTACGCGGCGTCGGCCGCCGTCATCCGGATCGGGTCCGGCTCACCGCCCTGGCCGGGCGCGCAGTCCACGTCGCCGGGGGTGCAGTTGAGTTCGGTGTCCCAGCGGTCGTCGGCGGCGAAGACGTCGTCGACGTGGACCGCGAAGTAGTTGCGCGACGCGCCCAGGCGCACGCCCTGCGTCATCCAGTCCACGATGCCGCGGGCGAGGAGCCGGAACTGCTGCTGGTACTGGTTGTAGACGAAGCCGACGACCAGTTCGCGGCGCCCGTCGTGCCGGTACTCGCCGACGATCGAACCGCGCTCCCCGGTGCCCGGCACCGGCGCCTCGACGTAACTGGTGAAGTCGGCCCCGGGCAGTGGCCTGGCGGCGTACCCGTAGCTCTCGCCGACGGAGGGTGAGTTGTCCTCGAACGGTATGCCGCCGTCGAGGTAGCCGAACGGGCCGGCGGCGCCGGCGGGCGTGACCTCGGCGCGCACGCCGTCCAGGGAGCCGCTGTAGCCGCCGTTGGCCGGGTAATCGAGACCGACCTCGGGTCGGGCGTAGGTGTAGGCGTCCACCTGGGGGACCGCGAAGGTCTTCTCGTACGCGACCAGCGCCTGCATCTCCGACGAACCGGCACCGAACGGGTTGTCGTTGGGCAGCACCACGGCCTGGTACTTGGCCCGGGGCCGGCCGTCGAGCGTGTCGGCGAGGAAGCCGCCGTTGATCACGGGGCGGTCGTTGCGGGTCAGGTCGACGGTCGTGTACGGCGTGCCCGCGCCGTCGAGTTCGGCGGTGATCGCCGCGGTGGCGGGGCCGCCGTCGCTCACCACCAGCACGCGCAGGTCGACGCGCGGCGTGACGGGCGCCGCCTCGGCCGCGTACGCCGGCGCGAGGAACGTCGTCGCGAGCGCGGTGGCCAGCGTGGATCTCATGGCCCATCGGACCGTACGGCTTGTGAGGTGCATGGGTCCCTTCCCGCAAAGGGCATGCCGGACGTGCGACCGACGTGCCCCTGCCCCCAGCGGACGGGGCGCTCGGACAGCCGCCGCCCGCGTCCCGCTCTGTCGGATCACATAGTGGGGTCATGCATGGAGAATTTGTGTGGGCGTCGTGAAACCTGGCGAGAAACGCACGTGACCTGGCGAGCTCCGGGCCTCGTGGACCGGACCACTTCACGCCCCCGCTGCATTCGCGGTGAGGGCGATTCCGCTTCTCCGTCACAGCTCACGGGCGTCGGTGGCACCCACCGCGCTGACCGGCGCACTCATAGGGTCTAGACCAGAGAAGAAGTTCCCGCACGACTTGTCGAATTCGGCCATGCGGGGGAACGGGAGTGCTGCGAACGGGCATACGGTGAAAGCCCGGCCGTTGTCGGCGCCGGGGCCTACGATCGGGTCCGTGACCAGTGCCCTCGTCTTGACCGACCTGATGCCGCGCA
Organism: Streptomyces sp. NPDC054887; assembly: GCF_053610585.1. NCBI lineage: Bacteria > Bacillati > Actinomycetota > Actinomycetes > Kitasatosporales > Streptomycetaceae > Streptomyces > Streptomyces sp. NPDC054887. The sequence goes on from NZ_JBSGYQ010000020.1 coordinate 89,359, forward strand.
TCGTCGCGCTGCCCCTGGCCCCGCACACCGGTGAGGAGGTGCTGGAGCGCTGTCGCCGTCTCGCCGAGGCGTTCCGGGCGAGCGGCCGCCCGGTGGCGCTGGTCCGCGCGGAACGCCCCGGTGTCGCCGAGCAGCCCTCCGGCAGCGGTTTCGCCGACGGTCTGGTGCTGCCGGGCGACATCGTGATCGTGAAGAACACCGTCGGGGCGTTCCACGGCACCGGCCTCGACGACCGGCTGCGCGGTCGCGGCGTGGACACGGTCGTGCTCGCCGGACTCGTCACCACCATGGGGGTGGAGTCCACGGCGCGAGCCGCGAGCGACCACGGTTACGAGGTGGAGTTCGTCGCCGACGCGATGTCCGGATTCGCGGCGGACGAGCACGACTTCGCCGTGGAGCGGATCTTCCCCCGGTTCGGCGAGGTGCGGAAGACGGCGGACTACGGCTGAAACGGCGGGCGTTCGGCGGGCACTTGCGGCGGGGCGCCTCGAACCCGCGCTGCCTGTGCTGCCGGTCGGCCGGGGCGGACGTGCGCCGCCGCGCGCGTCAGGCGCTCCGGGTGAGGTGCGGACGTGTTCCGCTGAGGTAGTGGTCGCCGACGTCGCGGAGCCTGTCGGCGGCGGAGAACCGTGCCGTCAGCGCCTGCGCGTTGCGCCAGAACCGGTCGAGCCCCGTACCGCCGTCGAAACGGCCCGCGTCGCCGGTGAGTTCGAGGACACGGGCGGTGATGTGCGCGGCGCACCTGCTCGTCACGGCCTCGGCGGCGGCGACGAGGACGGCGATGTCCGCACGCTCGTCCACACCGAGTTCCCGCCCGGCGAGCAGTCCGCGCGCCAGGGCGTCCGTCGCCCGCTCGACGACGGCCGCCGCGGTGTGGGCGGCGGTCGCCAGTTCGCCGTACGCGAGCAGTACGTACGGGTCGCCGCTCGGCCGCTCGGCGTACGCGTCGCCGCCGCCTCCGTGCGCGGCGGACCGGGCGCGCGGCGCCGTGCGGCTGAGGTCCCGCGCCTCGGCCAGCGCCCCTTCCGCGATCCCCAGTGCGACGTGCGTGAGGAGCAGGCCGAGCGCGACGGGGGACAGGGAGCCGAAGGGTGTGGCGGTGTGCTCGTCACGCGGAACGGTTCCGAGCACGTCGTCCGCGCTCACGGGCACGTGGTCGAAGTCGACGCCGCCGGCCCCGGTGAGCCGCTGGCCGAGGCGTTCGTCCGCCGGGTCGGTCCGCACCCCGCCGTGAGCCGGGTCGACCAGGACGACCAGCGGTTCACCGGTGCTTCCGCACGTCGCGCCGAGGATCAGCCGGTCGGCCACGGTGGCGCCCGCACGGAGGTCCAGACGGCCGTTGAGCACGTACCCGGCGCGGGACGGAGTGAGCGTGAGGCCGGGGCCCCCGCCCTGCTCCGGCGCTCGCGTACTGCCGGCGAGCAGCCACTGCTCCGCGACGGCCCGGCTCTCGAAGGGCGCGCACCCGGGCGGGGCGCCGAAGAAGCGGGCGCTCCACGACAACGCGTAGTGGCGCGCGAGCAGTTCGCCGATGGAACTGTCGGCCGCCGAGATCTCCCGGATCGCGGTACAGGCGGTGCGCCAGTCGGCGCCGGGGCGTCCCGGGCCCGGCGGGGTCAGCAGGGCGGGCAGCCCGGCCTCCCGCAGCCGGGCGGCCTCGTCGTACGGCGGCTTGCCCGCACGGTCGCGGACGACGGCGTCGGCCGCCAGGTCGTCCGCGAGCTCCCGGACGACGCGAGGCCATATCGCCTCCTCGGCGGCCTCGTTCTCCTCCGCGGCCTTGTCCCGCGCGGCAGATCTGCCCGGCACTCCGCTGCTCACCCCGGCGACCCCATCCCTAGTATTCCCACTGGATTGGTAGGGATACTGCCAGAGGCGGTCCCCCGCCCCAAGGGGGTGACCAAGAGGTGGACGTCGAGTTCCGGCCTTCGGGACGGCGGTCCCCGCGTCGGCGGGCGGGCGGACGGGCGGTTCGGCGGGCCGGGCTGATCAGGGGTTCGTCCAGGCGTCCGGCTGCTCGGCCAGGGCCGACACGGCGGCCGGTAGCGCGGACGACACGAGGTCCGCCAGCGTCACCCTGTCCAGAACCTCGCGGACGTTGGCCCGCAGCGCGATCCACAGCGGCAGCAGCGACTCGGCCGGTCCCGTGTACGACAGTTCCGGCGGGCGGACCCCGCGCACCGACACGAGCGGCCCGTCGACGACGCGTATGACGTCCGCGACGGTGATGGCGTCGGCGGGCTGGGCCAGCCGGTACCCGCCGTTGCCGCCGCGCCGGCTGACCACGAGCCCGCCCCGGCGCATGTCGTTGAGGATGCCTTCGAGGAACTTGTGCGGAATGTCCTGGGCCTCGGCGATGGCCTCCGCCTTGAGCGGCTCCGCGTCCCGCGCAGCGGCGAGTTGCAGTGCGGCGCGCACCGCGTAGTCCGCCTTGGCTGAAATCCGCATGCCCGCATTATTCCGCACGTGTCCGGGTGCGGACGGGGGAGTGGTCGGGGTGCCTCAGGGGCGTGCCCGCCGTCCGGATGCGTACGGCGTCGCACGCGCCGTCCGGATGCGTACGGGGTCGCCGCGGGGCACGCTGGAGCCATGTCCGGACACATGCCTGTGATCGTTCACCCCCCGCTCGGCGACAGCGGTCGTCGCGTGACCGTGCGCGGTGAGGACCTCGGCCTCGCGTCGGGCCTGCCCGACCTGGTGGAGTTCCTGAGCCGCGCGGGGCTCGACATGGAGGACACCGAGGCCGTGGTGTCCCCGCTGATCGACTGGCGGGGCGGCGGTCCCGACTACTGGGGGGCGGAGCCCCGGTTGTGAAGGGCGCTTCCTAGGGCTGCGCCGCGAGCCGCGCCAGCCGCTCGTCGTCGCAGACGCGGGGGCAGGTCAGGCAGGCGTTCCCGGGGCTGATCGTGTAGTAGAGGCAGCACCCCAGCCGCGTACGGGTCGTGTGCTGCGGGCCGGCGCCGCCGGCCCGCAGCCGGCGGAAGTCGGCGCCGCCGGGGAACGGCGCCACCGGCCCCGGCAGCAGCGCGGTGGCGGCTTCCACCGACCGGTCCTCCTCGCCCAGCATGCGCCCGAGGTACCAGATGCCGGAGACCAGGTCGTCGCCCGTCATGCCCCACAGCACGCGCGGCCCACGGCGCAGCCGGGGCGCGAGCGCGCCGAGCAGCGGGCGTACGTGATCGGCCACGGCGGCCCGCAGTGCGGCGCGCAGCGCCTCCTCGTCGGGGACCACCCGCGCGTCGGCACAGTGGGCGCCGGGGTCGTCCGGCAGGCAGGCGAACGGGCCGGGCACAACGGCGAAGTCCCCGGTGCCGGGGTCCACGTACACGTCCCGGGGGCGGAGCAGCGGTACCCGCCGTTCCAGGTACCAGGGGCCGCTCATCAGCAGGCAGACCGTCCACAGGTAGTGGTGCAGCGCCCGGGAGGCGGCGACGTCGGGGCGGGCGGTGTGGCCGTGCGCGGCCTCGATGCGCCGGGCCTCCCCGTCGACGAACGCGTCGAGCCGCGCGGCCTCGGCCGTCAGCCGCGCGCCGTCGGTCCAGCCGTCGGCGGGCTCCGCCGTGCGCACGACCTCCACGCGCAACGACGGACAGACGCCGGCCAGGCGCCGGTACGCAGCGGCCGACGCGACGGCCGGCTGTGCGGCATGGCTCGCCTCCGGGGCGGGCGCGGTGGGTGCCGGGACCGGCATCGTCAGCTCTCCATCACCATCGCGAACGTAAGGTCAGCCTTACCTTAGTACGAGGTGTGCGGGGTGGTGTGACGGACATGCCGTCAGATGTGCGGTCTTGGACTCAAGTTGACAGAGTTAGGTCGCCCTAACTTAATCTGTCGGCTCCCGACCCCCCGGACCGGAAGGGCTCCCGCCCGTGCGGATGTACCTGCTTGCCCTGAATCCGACCGATTCCGTGTCCGAGGGCTTCCTTCCCGCCGCGCGCCGGCTGGGCGTCGACATCACCCTGCTCACCGACCGGCCGGAACCCCACCGGCGCCTCGCCCCGGACGTCGAGGTCCTGGAGTGCGACGTACGCGACTACCGCGCCGTCGTCACCCGTATCGCCACGCACCACCCGGCCGACGCGGTGTTCACCAACAGCGACCATCTCCAGACCCAGGCCGCCCTGGCCGCCGCGTACTTCGGCCTCCCCGCCAAGGACTGGCGGGCCACCCTGCGCGCCAAGGACAAGGCCGAGATGCGCAGACGTCTCGCCGCGACCGGGGCGGACGCGGTGTGGGCGGCCGAACTCCCGGCGGGTCAAGACCCGGCGGAACTGGCGGCACGGCCGGTTCCGTACCCCTGTGTGATCAAGCCGCGCGAGGGCGTGGCCAGCGAGGACGTCGTACTGGCCGCGTCGGCCGACGAGCTGCTGGCGCGCTGCCGGGAGATACGGGCGCGGCGGCCGGGAGCGGCTCTGGTCGTGGAGGAGTACCTCGCCGGCGACCTGTTCACGCTGGAGACCCTCGGCGACGGCGACCGGCTCCGGGTGCTGGGCGGCTTCCGCACCGACGTGTCGCAGCCCCCGTACTTCATCGAGACGCGCCTGACGTACGTCCCCGAGCACCCGGAGCCCGTCGTCGCCCAGGTGCTCGCGCAGCTCGACGCCCTCGGCGTCGGTTTCGGCGCCTGCCACACCGAGTTCGTGGTGCACGAGGGCCGGGCGCGGATCATCGAGGTGAACTACCGGGTCATCGGTGACCAGTGCGACCTGTTGCTGCGGGAACTGCTCGGCACACCGCTGTTCGAGCACATCCTGCGGACGCACCTGGGTGAGCCGCTCCCGGGCGCCCTGGTGACGCGCACGGACGGGCGGGCCCGCGTCGACTACCCGTGCGCGGAGAGCGCGGGAACGCTCGTCGCGGCTCCACCGGCCGCCGACCTGACCGTCGACGGCGTACGGCTGGCCTACCGGCCGCTGCGCGAGGTGGGGGAGCGCCACCCACTGCACCACACCAACCGCGACTACCTCGGCGTCCTGCGGACCCTCGGCGACGACCAGGCGGCCGTGGACCGGGCCGCGACGGAGTTCCTGGCCGCGCAGCGCTGGGAGTTCACCCCGTGACCGTCCCCGATGCCGCGTCACCGCGCCCGTCCACCTCACTGACCACGACCGTCCCCGATACCGTGTCGCCGTCGGCCGTCTCACCCCCCACGACCGTCCCCGCCGCCGCGTCCCCGCCGACCGCTCCACTGCCCGCGACCGTCCCCCGTGCCGCGTCACCGGCAGGGCCCGCGCCCGCCCCCGCGTCACCGCCCGCAGCGACCGCCGCCGCCCGTGCCGACGACGCGGCGCTGCTCCTGCGCGTCCTCAGCGCCCTGCTGCGCGAGGACGTCGTCGGCCTGCGCACGCGCGGCGTTCCCGTGCGGCTGCCGGACGGCCGCTGGCTGAGACTGCCCGCCGCCGACGGGGACGCGCTGCTGCTGCCGGTCGTCGCCGACGGATTCCAGTGCGCCGACGCCGCCCGGCTCCCGCTGCTGCGACGGGAGTCCGACGGGGCCGTCCTCGCCACCACCGACGAGGTCCTCGCGGCGCTGCGCGCGCTGGCCGACCCCGCCGACCGCGGCGGCTTCGACGACTTCGCCGAGGAGTGCCGGCAGACCCTCGACACCGTCCGCCTGCACACCGAGACACGCGCGGACGTGCTGCGGGCCCTCACCGACCGGTACGGCACCGCACCCGCCCACTGGACCGGCCCGGCCGGCGGCCTCGCCCTCGACACCCTCGCCGCGCACCACGACCACCCCGTCTACCCGACCGCGCGCGGCCGGTCCGGCCTCGGCCGCCCGCAGCTTCGCGCGTACGGGCCGGAGTTCCACCCCCGCTTCGGGCTCCGCTGGATCGCCGTCCCCCGGGACGCGCTCACCCTGACGCCCGGCCGGGTGGGGCTGCCCGGCTGCTGGCCCACCCCGGCCCTCCTCGGCCTGCCCCACCTCGACCGCAGCCATGTGGCGCTCGCGGTCCACCCCCTGACGGCCGGCGCCCCGCTGCGCGAGGCCCTGCGCCGAACCGGGCTGACCGACCACGCCGTCCTGGCCGAACGGCCGTACCTGGAAGCCGTGCCGACGCTGTCGATGCGCACGGTCGCCCTCACGGCAGACCCCGCCCTCCACCTCAAGGTGCCGCTCGCCACCTCGTCCCTGGGGCTGCGCAACCGGCGGACCATGAAGCCCGGCACCCTCGTCGACGGCGCGGCGGGACAGCGGCTGCTGGAGCGCGTGATCGCCCGGGAGCCGCGGTTCGCGCAGACGGTCCTGCTCGCCGACGAGACGACGCACGTCCACGCGGGCCACGAACTCCTCGCCGTACTCTGCCGCCGCCTCCCACGGGGCCTCGACGTTTCGGTAGTCGTCCCCATGGCCGCGCTGCTGAGCGAGGCCCCCGACGGCAGGCTCGTGATCGACCACCTCGCCGACCGGTTCTACGGCGGCGACCCCGTCGCCCTGCTCGACGCCGTCCTGACCGTCCTCCTCGACTGGCAGACCACACTGTTCGCGTACGGTGTCGCGCTGGAGTCCCACCAGCAGAACATCTCCCTCGTGCTCGACCCCGGCCCGGGCGCGCCCCGGCTGCGGCTTCTCCTGAAGGACAACGACGGGCCCCGCCTGCACACCGCCCGGCTGCGCGCGACCCTCGGCCCCGACGCCCCCGGTCCGGCCGACTTCGCCGACCCGCGGATCTTCACGGACGACGACCGGGAGCTCACCGACCTGTTCACCACCATCACGGTCCACCTCTGCGCGGGCGCGTACGCCTTCGGGCTCGCGCGGCACGGCCGGGCACCCCTCGACACGCTGCTGACGCTCGTACGCGACCGGCTGGCCGAGGCCGTCGGCCGCCTCGGCGCCGCACCCGGCGAGCCCGGCGCGGTGCTGCGCGCCCGGGTGCTCGACGCCGCCCGCCTGCCCGTCAAGGCCATGGTCACGGCGGGCACCCTGCTCAGCAAGGAGCGCTCGGGCGCCGCCGACATCAACAAGCACTACACCGACGGCCCCAACTACCTCGCCAGGACCGGGGACACGGGATGACCCCGGCCGGCCGCCCCCGGCCGTCCGCGCCGGAAGGCCCCGCGACCGCCCCCGCTCGGGCCGCCGGCCGTCCGCCGCGCACCGATCCGCCGTACGTACCGTTCTCGCAGGAGCCGTCGATGACACTGCCCACCGGCGCCTCGCCCCGTCACGCGTCCGCCCCCAGGGGCCTGCCCACCGCCGACGAGGCCGTGGCCCACACCCTCCTGAACTGCCTGCTGCGGGAGCTGTCCGGCCCCGAGCACCAGACCGCCGTCTCCGACGGTCGGCTCCTGCTGCGCCTGCCCCGCTGCGGCGTGCTCCTGAGGGTCGCGCTGCGCCGCACCTCGCTCCTCGGCGCGCACCGCTTCACCGGCCCGGTGACCGAACGGCGGGGCGACGCCTGGACCGAGGTGGACTGGCGCCGGCTCGCCGGCTACGCGCACGCCGAGCTCTCCCTGCGCACCGGCGTGCGCAACGAGGAGTTCCTGGAGCAGGTCGCCTCCAGCCACCGGGGCGTACGCGCCGCCCTGGCGGCCGGCCCGCGCCCGCGCCCCGAGGGCCGCCACCGCACGTACCTCGCCTCCGAGCAGTCGCTCCTCCTCGGCCACCGCTTCCACCCGACCCCGAAGGCCCGCACCGGCGACCCCGGCGCCTGGTCGTCGTACGCCCCCGAGGCGGCCGCCTCCTTCCCGCTGCGCCGTCTCGCCGTGCGCGAGGAGCTGATCGCCGAGGAGATCGCCGGGCCCGGGGCCGCCGCGCCGCTGGACCGGCTCGGGGACGAGGAGCCGCGCGTACCGCCCGGCTACCGGCTGCTGCCGGCCCACCCCTGGCAGTACGGGCTGCTGCGCGAGCACCCCCTGCTGCGGGCGGCGACGGCCCGCGGCGACGTCCTCGACCTGGGCGAGGGCGGAGCCCCGTTCGCCGCCACCGCGTCCGTGCGCACGCTGTACGACGGCGAGACGTTCCTGAAGTTCAGCCTCAACGTCCGCATCACCAACTGCGTGCGCAGGAGCGCGCGGTACGAGCTGGCCGGCGCCGTCGCCCTGACCCGCATCCTGCGGCCCGCGCTGGCCGCCCTGGCGGCCGAGTTCCCCGCCGCCGCCCTGCTCCGCGAGCCCGCGTACCGCAGCCTGGCCCTCCCCGGGCCCGACGGCGTCCCCGACCTCGCCCTGCTGGAAGGCTTCGGCGTGATCGTCCGCGAGGGCCTGCCGCGGCACCGGCTCCCCGGCACCACCGCGCTGCTCGCCGCCGCCGTCGCCGACGAGTACCCGACGGGGCCCGGCCACATCTCCCACCTCGTCGGCGGGGGCGGCCCGCAGACCGCGCTGGACTGGTGGGACGCGTACCTCGGACTGCTCCTGCCGCCCGTCATCGCCGCCTACTTCGACCACGGCGTCGTGCTGGAGCCGCACCTCCAGAACGTCGTCGTCTGCGTCGACGACGACGGCATGCCCGTCCAGGTGCTGCTGCGCGACCTGGAGGGCGTGAAGCTCCTCCCCGAGCACCACGCGGACGCCCTCGCGGCGCTCCCGGCCGACGTGGCCGCCCCCCTGACGTACGACGCGGAGCGCGGCTGGGACCGGGTGGTCTACTGCCTGCTGGTGAACCACGTCGCCGAGATGCTCGCCGCCCTCGCCGACCTGCACCCGGCCACCGAACCCGCCCTGTGGGCGCGGGTCCGCGCGGTGCTGCGCGGCTGCGCCGACCGGCACAACCGGCCGCCCCGGCTCGCCGCCCTGCTCGCGGGCGTGCCGCTGCCGGCCAAGGCCAATCTGCTCACCCGCTGGGAGCGCAAGGCCGACCGCGAGGCCGGCTACGTACGGCTCCCCTCCCCGCTCGCCGAGGACGTCCTCTCCGGGGCGACCGGCGCCGACACCCCCTGGAACACCCGATGACACCCCCCACCGCCGCCGTGCGCGACCGCGCCCTGTCCCTGCCCGCCGAGGGGCTGCCCGCGTACCTCTACGACCTGGCGGCGCTGCGGGAGCACGCCGGGGCGGTACGGGCCGCTCTGCCCGCCCGCGTCGAGCTGTACTACGCCGCGAAGGCCAACCCCGACCCCGAGATCCTGGCCGCGCTGGCCCCCTACGTGGACGGCTACGAGGTCTCGTCCGGCGGCGAACTCACCCACGTCCACCACGCCGTCCCCGGCCACCGCCTGGCCTTCGGCGCCCCGGGGAAGACCCCCGCGGAGATCACGACCGCGCTCCGGGCGGGCGTGGGCCGCTTCCACGTGGAAAGCGTGTACGAGCTGCACATGCTGGCCGCGCTCGCCGCCCGCACCGTTCCCGGCACGCGCGTCGCGGTGCTGCCGCGCTTCAACCTGCCCGTGCCCGACGGCTCCCTGGAGCGGAGCGCCCTCGCGATGGGCGGCCGTCCGACGCCGTTCGGGATCGACCCGGCGGAGGCCGACGCCGTCGTCCGGCTCCTCACCGACGGCACGTACCCGCAGCTGGAGCCCCGGGGCGTCCACGCCCACCTGGCCAGCGGCCTGGAGGCTCCGGAGCTGCTGGCGGTGGCGCGGTCCGTGGTGGCCTGGGCCACCGCCCTCGCGCACCGGCACGGCGCACGGCTCCCCGAGGTCGTCGTCGGCGGCGGCATGACGGTGGACTACGCGCGGCCGGAGCGCCGCTTCGACTGGGACGCGTACGGCCGGGGCCTCGGCGAACTGGCCGAGGCCCACCCGGACCTGACCCTCCGCATCGAGCCGGGGCGCGCGCTCACCGCGTACTGCGGCTGGTACGCGACCGAGGTTCTGGACGTGAAGCACAGCCACGGCGAGGAGTTCGCCGTCGTACGCGGCGGAACGCACCACCTGCGCACCCCGGCGACCAAGGGGCACGACCAGCCGTGCGCGGTGCTGCCGGTGGACGCCTGGCCGCACCCCTGGCCGCGCCCGGCGGCCCGGGGAGACCTGGTCACCCTCACCGGGCAGCTGTGCACGCCGAAGGACGTACTGGCCCGCCGCGTCCCGGCGGCGGGTCTGCGGGCGGGCGACCGGGTGGCCTTCTCGCTCGCCGGCGCGTACGCGTGGAACATCTCGCACCACGACTTCCTGATGCACCCCCGCCCGGGCTTCCACTACCTCGGCGCCTGACCGCCGGCCGGCCGCACCCGCCGCCCGGATCGCGCACGAGCGGACACGCAGCGGCGCCGATCACGGGGCCTCGTGCGGTGGACCGCCGCACCGGGGCCGGATTCCGCCGGGCGGCCGTATGACTTCGGTGCCGAGGGGTACTGGCGGGACGGCGGCGCACCTCCGCCACACCTTCGGGCGAGCCGGGCTTCCGCGCGAAGGGGAATAGTGTGGAGTAATCGGCACAAAAAGGGCATAGAAGGGGTTGAAGATCGTGACGGATGTATCCGGCAAGGGCCCGTCCCCGGACGATGACCGGAAGGTACTGACCAACCGGCAGGGCCACCCGGTCTACGACAACCAGAACCAGCGCACGGTGGGAGCCAGGGGACCGGCCACCCTGGAGAACTACCAGTTCCTGGAGAAGATCAGCCACTTCGACCGCGAACGCATCCCCGAGCGCGTCGTGCACGCCCGGGGCGTCACCGCCTTCGGCTACTTCGAGGCGTACGGAGCGTGGGGCGACGAGCCGATCAGCCGCTACACCCGGGCGAAGCTCTTCCAGGAGCGCGGCAGGCGCACCGACCTGGCCGTGCGCTTCTCGACCGTGATCGGGGGCCGCGACTCCTCCGAGGCGGCCCGCGACCCGCGCGGCTTCGCGGTGAAGTTCTACACCGAGGACGGCAACTGGGATCTCGTCGGCAACAACCTCGGCGTCTTCTTCATCCGCGACGCCATCAAGTTCCCCGACGTCATCCACGCACTCAAGCCGAACCCGGTCAGCTTCGAGCAACAGCCCCGGCGGATCTTCGACTTCATGTCGCAGACCCCCGAGAGCATGCACATGCTCGTCAACCTGTTCAGCCCCCGCGGCATCCCGTCGGACTACCGGCACATGCAGGGCTTCGGCGTCAACACGTACAAGTGGATCAACGCCGAGGGCCAGTCCGTCCTGGTCAAGTACCACTGGCTGCCCAAGCAGGGCGTACGCAGCATGACCGAGGAGGACGCGGCCAACGTACAGGCCGAGGGGCTCGGGCACGCCACGAAGGACCTCTACGAGGCGGTGGGCCGGGGCGAGTACCCGGAGTGGGAGCTGGTCGTCCAGATGATGGAGGACCACGACCACCCGGAGCTGGACTTCGACCCGCTCGACGACACGAAGACCTGGCCCGAGCAGGACTTCCCGCCGAAGCCGGTCGGCAAGATGGTCCTCAACCGCATGCCGGACAACTTCTTCGCCGAGAACGAGCAGATCTCCTTCGGCACCGGTGTGCTGGTCGACGGCCTGGACTTCTCCGACGACAAGATGCTGGTCGGCCGTACGTTCTCCTACAGCGACACCCAGCGGTACCGCGTGGGGCCGAACTACCTCCAGCTTCCCGTCAACCAGGCCAAGAACGCCGACGTGCGCACCAACCAGCGCGACGGCCTGATGACGTACCACGTCGACGGGGCCGGGGAGAACCCGAGCGTCAACTACGAACCGTCGATCACCGGCGGTCTGCGCGAGGACCAGTACCCCACGCACGACGAGCAGGGCCCCGAGATCCGCGGCCGGCTCACGCGCAAGCGCATTCCGCGCACCAACGACTACATGCAGGCCGGCCAGCGCTTCCGGCTCATGGAGGACTGGGAGCGGGACGACCTGGTGCACAACTTCGTCACCCTGCTCTCGGACTGCGACCGTCCCGTGCAGGAGCGGATGGTGTGGCACTTCCTGCTCGTCGAGAACGAGCTCGGCCTGCGGGTGGGCGAAGGGCTCGGCATCGCCCCGCGGGACGTGGCCGGTCTGGAGCCGCTGGCCAGCCAGGACCTCACCGACGACGACCGGAAGCGGCTCGCGAACCTGGGCGACAACCCGCCGCGTGACGTGACCGGTCTGACCATGACGCACTGCGTACCCAACGAACGGCACGTCGTCACCCGCTGACGACCGCCGGACCCGGGCCCGGCGGGCGGCCCCGGCGCGTACACGCCGCGTGTACGTGCGGAGGCCACCCGCCGGGCCCGTTCGCCGTCTCCGGGAGGTCGGCGGGAATGTCCCGCCCTAGGCTGGGAACCCGGGGGCCGCTGATCGTTTCCGCCCAGGCGCTGGAGGACCCATGGCCGTACGTCATCAGCTGATCCGCACGTCGCCCGAGGCGGTGTGGAAGGTCCTGTCCGACGGCTCGCGCTACAGCGACTGGGTCGTCGGCACCGCCGACTCGCGCCCGGCCGAGGGCCATTGGCCGGACGTCGGCGCGTCCATCGAGTACGCGGTGCACATCGGGCCGTGGAGGCTGACCGGGCGGACCGTCGTCCGCCGCAGCGAGCCGCCGCACGAGATCGAGCTGGAGGCCGAAAGCGGCGCGCTCGGCACGGCGAGGATCGCCATCGAGGTCCGCCCCTGGGGGGACGACGCCCTGGTCGTCCTCGACGAGCACCCCCTGCGCGGCATCGGCGGCGCCCTGCACAACACGGCGCTCGACGCCGTGATCCAGCTGCGCCACCGCAGCATGCTGGGCAGACTCGCCAAGGTCGTCGAGAGCAGCAGCCGCAGCGGCGCGAACGCGCCGTCCTGAAGCGCGTGGCCGGGGTGAACAGGAGGAGCGATGCCGGACGCCGTAGTCGTCGGCGCGGGCCCCAACGGGCTCGTCGCCGCGAACCTGCTGGCCGACGCGGGCTGGACCGTCGAGGTGCTGGAGGCCCAGCCCGAGCCCGGCGGCGCGGTCCGCAGCGACCGGGGGGTGCACCCCGACTACGTCAGCGATCTTTTCAGCGCGTTCTATCCACTGGCCGCGGCCTCGCCCGTCCTGGCCCGCCTGCGCCTCCACGAGCACGGACTGCGCTGGAGCCACGCCCCCAGCGTGCTGGCGCATCCGCTGGCCGACGGCCGGTGCGCGGTCCTGGAACGCGGCGCCGCGGACACCGTCGCCGGTCTTGACGAGTTCGCCGCCGGTGACGGCGCGGCGTGGCAGGGGCTGTACGACATCTGGGACCGGCTCCGCCCGGACATCCTCAGTGCCCTCTTCACCCCCTTCCCGCCCGTGCGCCCCGCCGCCCGCCTCGCGGTCCGGCTGCGCGGCGCGGGCGGCCTGCGCCTCGCCCGCACGATGATGCTGCCGGTACGCCGGCTCGGCGAGGAGGAGTTCCGCGGCGAGGGGGGCCGGCTGCTGCTCGCCGGCAACGCCCTGCACGCGGACCTGGCCCCGGAGGCGGCGGGCAGCGGAGGCTACGGCTGGCTGATGTCGATGCTCGGCCAGAGTCACGGCTTTCCCGTGCCGACCGGCGGCGCGGGCGAGTTCACCGCCGCGCTCGTACGACGCCTGGAGTCCCGGGGCGGGGCGGTGCGCTGCGGCGAACGCGTCGCCGAGGTCGTCGTACGGGCGGGACGTGCCGTGGGCGTGCGCACGGCGGGCGGCGAGGGGGTGCCGGCGCGTCGGGCCGTACTGGCGGACGTGGCCGTTCCGGACCTGTACGGCGGCCTGGTCGACGTGCGGCACCTGCCGAGCCGGTTCGTGCGGGACCTGCGCGGCTTCCAGTGGGACTTCGCCACCTTCAAGGTCGACTGGGCGCTGGACGGCCGGGTGCCGTGGACCGCGCCGCAGGCAGCGACCGCGGGCACCGTGCACCTGGCCGACGGGGTCGACGGGCTCACCCGGTTCGCCGCCCAGATCGCCATGGGCCAGGTGCCGGACGAGCCCTTCGCGCTGTTCGGCCAGATGACGACGGCCGACGCCTCCCGGTCGCCGGCGGGCACCGAGTCGGCCTGGGCCTACACCCACGTCCCGCACGTGATCAAGGGCGACGCGGGCGGCGACGGCCTCACCGGGACCTGGGACGAGCGCGAGCGCGAGGCGATGGCGGACCGGGTGGAGGCCCAGGTCGAGCGGTACGCGCCGGGTTTCCGGGCCAGGATCCGGGCCCGCCGCGTGCTCTCGCCCGCCACGATGCAGGCGATGGACGCGAACCTCCACGGCGGCGCCATCAACGGCGGCACGACCGCCGTCCACCAGCAGCTCTTCTTCCGCCCGGTCCCCGGCACGGGCCGCCCCGAGACCCCCGTGGCAGGGCTCTACCTCGCTTCGGCCGGCGCACACCCCGGCGGCGGCGTCCACGGCGCCCCGGGGGCCAACGCGGCCAGGGCGGCGCTGCGCGCCCGCTCGGTGGGCGGCGTGCTCAGCCGTACCCAGCGCCTGCTCAGCCGGCGCGACAGGAGCGGCGAACGGGCGGGCCCGGACCCGGGGTGAGGCGCGTCCTGGTCC